>DATCTE010000108.1:0-4645 GCA_036568085.1 Thiobacillus sp. | reverse complement strand
ATGGTGGTATCGATCACCGCCGTCACCGGCGCATGACCGGCGCTGGCCGCATGCGCGCGGTCGCGGCGCAGGATGTCGAGTTCCTCCGCGTCGCTCGGGTAATCCAGCGCCACATGCAGGAGGAAGCGGTCCAGCTGCGCTTCCGGCAGCGGATAGGTGCCCGCCTGTTCCAGCGGATTCTGCGTCGCCATCACCATGAACAGCGGCGGCAGCGGGCGCGTCACGCCGCCCACCGTGATCTGGTGCTCCTGCATCGCTTCCAGCAGCGCGGCCTGCACCTTGGCGGGGGCGCGGTTGATTTCGTCGGCGAGGATGATTTCGTGGAACAGCGGCCCTTCGATGAATTCGAACTGGCCTTCGTGATAGACATCGGTGCCGGTGAGGTCACCCGGCAACAGGTCAGGCGTGAACTGGATGCGGCGGAAGCTGCCGTGGATGGCGGCGGCCAGGGTCTTCACCGCAGTCGTCTTGGCCAGCCCCGGCAGCCCCTCCACCAGCACGTGGCCGTCAGCGAGCAGACCAATCACCAGGCGATCGAGCAAGGTATCCTGGCCGACGATGACGCGCGACAGCGCCTGGCGCAGTTCAAGGATGCGGGCTTGATTCGACATGGCCATTCCTGCCGTTGAAAGCGGCCACCTTAGCGGGGCCGCCGGCCGGCGGCAATGGGTGCTATCGCCTACTCAGGACTTGCGCCACAAATCGTCCCAGCCCGCATGCCCCAGCGCTTTCAGCGTCTCGATGTTGCGTTCGTAGATTGTTTCCGCTTCAGGGAACGCCGCCACCGCGCGTTCGATGCTCGCCTCGCGCAGCAGATGCAGGGTGGGGAACGGTGCCCGGTTGGTGTAATTGCCGATGTCGTCGGGCCCGGTGCCCTCGAACTGGAAGGCCGGGTGGAAGCTGGCGATCTGGATCACGCCTTCCAGCCCGTGCTCGCCTACCGCCGCCTCGGCCAGCTGCATGAAATCGTTGAAATCGAGGAAATCCGGCAGCAGCGTCGGGTGGATCAGCAGCGTCGTGTCGACGGCCTCGGGGTCGGCGGCGGCCAGAAAATCCAGTTCGCGGTCTAGGTCTTCCAGCAGGCCGTCCAGATGCGGCGCCCGGCTCACCACATAGCGCACCTGATTCTTCACATAGACCGCCTTGGCGAACGGGCACAGGTTCAACCCGATCACCGCCTTCTCTATCCACTGTCGCGTCGCCGCGACGACCGCCTCGTCGTCCATGTTCCCTGCCCCTGTAGCCAGTCTGTGTCATGTGTATCGGGCGGAACTTTAACGGATACAATGCCTTATTGTCCGACGTTCACGCACGACACCACTCCAAAACCATGAAAAGCAGCGCCATCCGCCAGAGCTTCCTCGACTTCTTCGCATCCAAGGGCCATACCGTCGTCCCTTCCAGCCCGCTGGTGCCCGGCAACGACCCCACCCTGCTGTTCACCAACGCCGGCATGGTGCAATTCAAGGACGTCTTCACCGGCCAGGACAAGCGCGCCTACACCCGCGCCGTGTCGTCGCAGCGCTGCGTGCGCGCCGGCGGCAAGCACAACGACCTGGAAAACGTCGGCTACACCGCGCGCCACCACACCTTCTTCGAGATGCTGGGCAACTTCAGCTTCGGCGACTACTTCAAGCAGGACGCGATCAAGTACGCCTGGGAATATCTCACCACGGTGTTGAAGCTGCCGACCGAAAAACTCTGGGTCACGGTCTACGCCGAGGACGACGAAGCCTACGACATCTGGCACAACGACATCGGCGTGCCGAAGGATCGCATCGTTCGCATCGGCGACAACAAGGGCGCGCGCTACGCCTCCGACAACTTCTGGGCGATGGGCGACACCGGCCCCTGCGGCCCCTGCACCGAAATCTTCTACGACCACGGCGAGGGCATCTACGGCGGCCCGCCCGGCTCGCCCGAGGAAGACGGCGACCGCTACATCGAGATCTGGAACAACGTGTTCATGCAGTTCAATCGCGACGAGTCCGGCACCATGCACCCGTTGCCCAAGCCCAGCGTCGACACCGGCATGGGGCTGGAGCGGATTTCCGCGGTGATGCAGCACGTGCATTCCAACTATGAGATCGACCTGTTCCAGGCGCTGATCGCCGCCGCCGCGCGCGAGACGCAGACGAGCGATCTGACGAACAATTCGCTCAAGGTCATCGCCGACCACATCCGCGCCTGTTCCTTCCTCATCGTCGACGGCGTCATCCCCGGCAACGAGGGGCGCGGCTACGTGCTGCGCCGCATCATCCGCCGTGCCATCCGACATGGTTATAAATTGGGCGCGCGCGCGGCCTTCTTCCACCGCATCGTGCCGGATCTGGCGGCAGTGATGGGCGAAGCCTATCCCGAACTGGTGAAGGCGCAGACCCGTGTCATCGACATCCTGCGGCAGGAAGAGGAACGCTTCTTCGAGACCATCGAGCACGGCATGGGCATCCTTGAAGCCACGCTGAAGACGCTGCCCGCCGGCGGCACCTTCGACGGCGAACTGGCGTTCAAGCTGCATGACACGTATGGCTTCCCTTTGGACCTCACTGCCGACATCTGCCGCGAGGCGAATGTGAATGTAGACACCGCAGCCTTCGATGCCGCCATGCGGCGGCAGAAGGACCAGGCGCGCGCCGCCGGCAAGTTCAAGCTCGGTGCCGGCCTGGAATACGTCGGTGCGGCGACCACCTTCCACGGCTACGACACGCTGACGCACGACGCCACCGTGCTCGCCCTGTACAGGGACGGCGCCGCAGTCAACGAACTGAAGGAAGGTGAACTCGGCGTGGTGGTGCTCGACCACACGCCCTTCTACGCCGAGTCCGGTGGCCAGGTCGGCGACCGCGGCGCCCTGCAGAGCACCAATGGCGTGTTCGAGGTGGAAGACACGCAGAAAATCCAGGCGCAGGTATTCGGCCATCACGGGGTCGTGAAAACCGGCTCGCTGGTGGTCGGCGACGCCGTGCTTGCCCGCGTCGACGAGGATGCGCGCGCGCGCACCATGCGTAACCACTCGGTCACCCACCTGATGCACAAGGCGCTGCGCGAGGTGCTCGGCGAGCACGTACAGCAGAAGGGCTCGCTGGTGGATAGCGAGAAGACCCGCTTCGACTTCGTGCAGCCGAGCCCGATGACCGCGGCCCAGATCCGCGAGGTGGAGGCGCGCGTCAACGCCGAGATCCTCGCCAACACCGCGACGCAGGCGCGCGTGATGCCGATCGAGGAAGCGCAGAAGACCGGCGCCATGATGCTGTTCGGCGAGAAATACGGCGACGAGGTGCGGGTGCTCGACATCGGCAGTTCGCGCGAGCTGTGCGGCGGCACCCACGTGGCGCGCACCGGCGACATCGGCGCCTTCAAGATCCTGCTCGAGACCGGCGTCGCGGCCGGCATCCGCCGGGTCGAGGCAACCACCGGCACCGGCGTGCTCGCCTACCTCGGCGAAACCGAGAAAAATCTTGGCGCGATCGCGCAACTGGTCAAGGCGACGCCGCTTGACGCCGCCGAGCGCGTAGCGCAGCTGATGGAGCATAGCCGCGCGCTGGAAAAGGAACTCGACCGCCTGAAATCGAAACTCGCCTCGAGCCAGGGCGACGATCTGGTGCAACAGGCCGCCGACATCAACGGCGTGCGTGTACTGGCGGCGCAACTCGACGGCGTCGACGCCAAGGCTTTACGCGAGACCGCCGACAAGCTGCGCGACAAGCTGAAGTCCTGCGCCTTGGTGCTGGGCACGGTGGCCGACGGCAAAGTCAGCCTGATCGCCGCGGTGACGCCCGATGTCACCGGCCGGATCAAGGCGGGCGAACTGGTGAACTTCGTCGCCACCCAGGTCGGCGGCAAGGGGGGCGGCAAGCCGGATATGGCGATGGCGGGGGGCAGCGATCCGGGACAACTGCCTGCAGCACTGGCTTCGGTGCAATCCTGGGTGCAAGCCCGGCTGGCCTGACGGCAGGTACAGATTTTGCTGTCTCACCCGTTAAGTGTCTGAAAGCACGCTTCGTCACCTTCGGATAGTTTGCATACCATGATTTCACTGGCAGATAAATTTGCTTCGCGCCTGGCCCAACTGACGCCCTTTGGCAAACGCACCGACGACCCGCTGACCAATATCAAGGCGGCCTCCCGCTGGATCGGGAGCCTGCCCATCGGCGATGCGTTCAAATGTCAGGAAGCCATTCTCGCTGCGCTCAAGCGCTTCAACGAGAACTCGACGCAATACACGAAAGATCGCCTGGCCATCTTCATGCTGCTGGACGAAAAATCCCGCGACCTGCAGGACACGCTGGTGCGCCAGTACCTGCGCAATCCGCGCATGTCGCGCCCGGTCGAAAGCCAGCTCTGGCACGCCGTGTACGGCCTTTACTGGGAGATCGCGCGCGGCTACCACACCTTCGTGCTGCACCTCAGCCGCGACGCTGGCAGGGCCCCGGCTGAAGATGCGATCCCGATGATCACGCTGCGCGCCATCCGCACCTTCGGTCAACTTCTGAAATGGCGCGCCATCCGCTATCTGCCGGCTGGCGAGAAACTCTGGCTGCGGCTGCACAATCTGTACCGCATCGCCGAAACCGAGGGCTTTCATCGGCAGACTCAGCGTGCTTACGCCGAGGATACGGCCGACTGCAGCTGCGAAACCGCCTAC
>DATCTE010000107.1:0-5293 GCA_036568085.1 Thiobacillus sp. | reverse complement strand
TGCCGCCGAGAAGCGCAGCCAGACGGGGGGAAAAGGCGCGGGGTGTCTGAGCCCGCCAGGGCGAGTTCCCGCGCCGCCCCGGCTGGTGAGCATCGCAGGGAAGCCGAAGGCCGACACACCAGGGGTGGCTTTTTCTTTGGTTACTTTCTTTTGGCCACGCAAAAGAAAGTGACTCGCCCACAGGCGAAAAGCGAAGCCCTGGCATATCCGCAGACGGTAAAAGTATCGCGAGCCCCATCTCACACCCGCCCCGTCAAATCCACCACCCGCGACACCTCCGACAACGAGGTCACGCCGTCCAGCACGCGCTTGACGCCATCCTCGGCCAGCGGGTGATAGCCGTGCTCGAATGCGGCGCGGCGGATTTCGTGCAGCGGTGCGTGGTTGGCCACCAGTTCGTCCAGGGTCGGATCCATCCGCAGCAGTTCGATCAGCGCCAGCCTCCCCTTGTAGCCTTTGTTGCTGCATGCCGGGCAGCCGGCGGCGCGATAGATTTGCGGCGCTTGGGTCGGGTCGGCGCCGAGGATGCGTGCTTCGTCTTCGTCCGGCGTGTAGGCTTCCTTGCAGTGCGGGCACAGCTTGCGCACCAGGCGCTGTGCGATGACACCGATGATGTTGCCGGACAGGATGCCGGGCTGGATGCCGATATCCATCAGGCGCGGGAACACGCCGAGCGCCGAGTTGGTGTGCAGGGTGGTGAACACCTGGTGGCCGGTCATCGCGGCGCGGAAGGCCA
The DNA here is from genome assembly GCA_036568085.1 of Thiobacillus sp. GTDB lineage: Bacteria > Pseudomonadota > Gammaproteobacteria > Burkholderiales > Thiobacillaceae > Thiobacillus. The sequence continues at coordinate 4,557 of DATCTE010000107.1, read as the reverse complement.
TCTCGGCGGTGTCCTTGTCGCGGATTTCGCCGACCAGGATGATGTCCGGGTCCTGCCGCATGATCGAGCGGATGCCGTTGGCGAAGTCGAGCTTCAGCGTTTCGTTGACCGAGCTCTGGCGCATCAGCGTGACCGGGTATTCGACCGGGTCTTCCAGCGTCATGATGTTGACGGTCTCGTTGTTGAGGTGTGAGAGCATCGAATACAGCGTGGTGGTCTTGCCGGAGCCGGTCGGTCCGGTGACCACCAGGATGCCTTCCGGTCGCGCCATCATCAGTTGCAGTTCGCGCAGCGCATCGGCGGTGAAGCCCATCTGCTCCAGCGGCATGATGGATTTCTCGCGGTCGAGGATACGCAGCACCACGTTTTCGCCGTGGATGCCGGGCTGCGAGGAGACGCGGAAATCGATCGGACGGCCGTTCAGCGTGAGCGACATGCGGCCGTCCTGCGGTGCGCGCGTCTCGGCGATGTTCATGCCGGACAATACTTTCAGCCGCACCAGGATGCCCGGCCAGTAGGTCTTGTGCAGGCTGCGGATCTGTTCCAGCACGCCGTCGATGCGGTAGCGGATGCGCAGGAAGGCGTGCTCGGGCTCGAAGTGGATGTCGCTCGATTCGCGTTTCACCGCGTCGGTCAGCAGCGCGCCGACCAGCCGCACCACCGGCTGGGTGTATTCCTCGGTGTCGGGGTTGAGGCTGGCGTAGTCGACCTCGCCGGTCTCGATTTCGCGCAGGATGCCGTCGAGCGAGAGGTCGAAGCCGTAGAACTTGTCGATGCATTCGAGCAGCTGCGCCTCGGCAGCCAGCAGGGTGTCGATCTCGATCTGGCCGCCGAGCGCGGCCTTGAGCTGGTCGAGCGCGACGACATTGAACATGTCGGTGGTCGCCAGCGTCAGCACGTTGCGCGCGGCATCGTGGGCGATCGGCAACAGATGGTGGCGACGGGCGAATTCCTCGGGTACCAGGTGCAGCGCTTCGGGGTCGGCCACCACCTGGGTGAGGTCGATGCCCTGGCTGCCGAGGGCATTGGCGAGCTGGTCGCGCAGCACGGCCTCGGTGATGAAGCCGAGCGAGACCAGCTGGCGGCCGATCGGCAGGCCCGTGGCTTTCTGCTCCTTCAGCCCGATGCGCAACTGGTCGAGGGTGATCAGCCCCTGCGTGACCAGGGTTTCGCCCATGCGGAGTTTCTTGCGGCGCTCCATGCGGGGCTCTTATCGAACCGACTTCAGCTGCCGCACGCGCGCTTCGGCCTGGGCGCGGTCGTAGCGGTGCACGCCGCTGTCTGCGAGGGCTTTCTCGTAATACGTCAGCGCGCTCGGGTACTGTTGCAGCTGGTCGAGGCTGACGGCCAGGTTGAAGGCGTAATCGGCGTTGTCGGGCGCACCCCGATACGCCTCGAAGTAGGCGGACTGGGCGTCGTTCCAGCGTCCTTCCCCGGCGTAGAGATTGCCGAGTGTCTGGTAGAGCTCAGGACTGGGGGCGCGATCGATCAGCGTTTTCAGGCGGCTTTCGGTGGCCAGGCTGTCGGTGTTGCCCAGCAGGTCGAGCAGGGCGCCCTGGGCGGCTGCATTGCGGGGGTCGAGGTCGAGCACCTGGCGATAGAAGCGCAGGGCGTCCGCGTCGCGATTTTGCGCACTGGCAATCGCTGCCAATCCCAGCAGCGCATCCACACTGGGCCTGTGGGCGGCAGCCTGGGTGTAAAGCCGCTGCGCCTCGGTCAGGGCGCCGCGCTGGTAGGCGGCGTAGGCCTGGGTGAGCAGATTCGTCTGAAGGTCGGGCTGGAACACGGGCAGTGTGGCCGCCAACGCGTGGCGTGCCGGCGGGATCGCATGGCGCGTGCTGTCGACAGACGGCGTGGCGGGCCGGGCTGCCGTGCGTGCGGCCATTGCGGCAGGTTCGGGATGGCGCACGGGCGTGGCAGGCAATGCGGCAGGCAATTCGGCAGGCAATTCGGCAGGCACGGGCTGGGGGGGAAGGGTTGGGGTCGGTGCGGCGGGGGCTGCGATGTGGGCCATGGCCGGCGGGGGTGGCACGGCAGCCGGCGGTTGCAGGGCGAAGTAGAGGTACACCCCATAGCCCAGTGCGATCAGGACAGCCAGCAGGGCAGTGAGCGGCACCAGCGAAAGCTGCGGCCAGCGCAGACGGGGCGCCGGGCGTGCGCCGGGCGCAGACTCGATGTTGCCGAACAGCAGGCCGGGGGGTTCGACCCATTCGCGCGCCTTCGCAGTGCCGGGGAGGGCTGGCTCCAGTTCGAGGTCGCCTTCGATCCGGCTGTCGGAATCCGATCTGTCCGCGCCAAGTCGCCCAGGGTGTGCGGCTTCGGCCTGTTTCAGTGCTTTCAGCAGCAGGCTCACTGGGTACTCCGCGCTGCAGGAAGCAGGCGCTGGAACTGGCGCAACTCATCGCTGTCCAGCGTGGGGTTGGACACCACTGTGGGCCGCAGAAAGATCACCAGTTCGGTCTGGTTGTTCATGCGTTCATGCTGGCCGAATACGGCGCCGATGCCCTCGGGGCGCGACAGCACCGGAAGGCCGTCGCGTGCATTGTTGCTGTCGTCCTGGATCAGCCCGCCGAGGATCACGGTCTGGCCGCTGCGCACCTGCAGCAGCGATTCCATTTCGCGCACCTGGATGACAGGAATGGAGTTTTTGACGCCTCCAGTTTTAAGATCGGGATTGGGGTCGTCCACGGACCCCACCTTGCGTGAGATGGTGGGACGCACGGTCAGCGACACCATGCCGTTCTCGTTGATCTGCGGCAGCACCGACATTACGATGCCGACTGGCACGGTATGGGCTGTGGTGGTGAACGTGGCGGGCTGCAGAGTCGAGCCAGAGGAAGATAAAAGGGCCTGTTGCGACTGCACGGAAAAATAGACAAGATTGTCGACCACCTTGAGCAGGGCGGTCTGATTGTTCAGCGCCATGAGTTTGGGGCTGGATAGCACCTTGGTCTTGCCGAACGATTCCAGCAGGTCGATTGCTGCCGTGAAACCGTTGTTTCCGGAGTTGGTGTAGGTGGCCTGGATGAAGGGCGTGAGTGTGCCCGCCAGTGCATTGGCGCCACCGCCCACGGTGTTGATCGTCCAGCCGGTGGCGCCCTGCAGGGCTTTCGACCAGTCGATGCCGGCGCGGTACTGATCCTTGAGCGTGACTTCGACGATGGTCGCCTCGATCAGCACCTGGCGTTGTGCGGACTGCATGACGCGGTCCAGGTACTTCTGCACGAGTTCCTGCTGTTTGGAAGTGCCCAGAACGGTCACGGTGCCGGCGACCGGATTGACCGCCACATCGTTTTTGGCATCACCCGTCGGCTGGTTGGCAAACGCGGCGGTGAACAGGTTGGCGGCGCCGGCGCCTGCCTTGCTGGCGGCTTCGGCCTGCGAGACCCGCTCGGCGCGCTCGGCCTTCTCTGCGTCCAGTCGGGCTTCGCGTTCCGCGGTGCTCTGGGTGACAGCGCGCGTGCCGGCGAGGATGGTGCGGATGTTGTCGGCCAGAACCGTCCACAGATCGTTGTTCGACTGGCTGGCGACGGTGGTGGTGGAGGAGTTCCCCGTGCTGGCCGAGCCGGTGACGTTCCCGGTTCCGGTGCCGGTCACGGCGCCGATGCCGCCGCCGGTGCTGGCGATCTGGGCCGCCACGCCGACGCTGGAGGTCATGTTGCGGGTGACGTTGACGTAATTGACGGTATAGGTCTTGACGTAGGGCGTGTCGGGCATGATCGACACCGTGCGGCCGTTCATTTCGTAGCGCAGGTCGGCCTGCCGTGCGATGCGGTCGAGAATGGCGGGCAGCGGCTCCTGCACGGCATTGAGCGAGACGTTCCCGGAGATGCCTGGATACAGATCGATGTTGTACTGGGTGTCGCGTGCGATGGAAAACAGCAGGTCCTTCACCGGCACGTCGTTGACCACGACGGTATAAGTCGGAACCGGCGCGCCCGGTTTGGGCGGGGACAGCGCGGGCACGGCCTTGACGGGCGCGGGCGGCGGACCGGCAGGAACGGCTGCGGGGCCGGGTCGGGTGATATGGTCGGGCGAGGTGTCAAACGCCCGCGGGGATACGCAGCCGCTCGCCAGCACGAGGCTGGACAGCGCCAGGCCCGTCAGTACGGAGCGTCTCAACACAGCGTTATTCATCCTTATCCCGTTGGTAAGACTACGCTGCGCATTTTGCCGACCGTGCGCAGAAACGGCGTACTTGCTGGCGCGGCGGGCAACGTGCGCAATGCCGCCTCGGCCGCGTCACGGTTGGGGAACTCGCCTGCCAGGATCATCCAGGCGGGCGCGCCCCGGCTCAGACCATGCAGCACTCGCACCGGTTGCGGCGTGGCGGCGTTCAAACCACCCAATAATACGGCTGCCTGCGCGGCTTCTTTAGCCGAGGCGATCTGGATCACGTGGGTTTCGGGTGCGGCGGTGGCAAGCCAGCGCTGGGTTTGCCGCGCGAGTTCGGTCACGCGGTCGACGGACACGGCGGCGGGCAATCGGCGTGTAACGGCTGCCTGGGGTGGTGTGGCTGGCGACGACAATGCCTGCCAGGCGACGAATGCCAGCAGG
>DATCTE010000106.1:0-3065 GCA_036568085.1 Thiobacillus sp. | reverse complement strand
TGTTGTGGATGTCATTCGGCATGTTGGCCCAGCCGGCGCCCATGGGGCTGTTGTGGTCGGCCAGCGCGGAGCCGGAGCCGAGGGCGGCCAGGGAGGCGAGGATCAGGGCGTGTGCGGTTTGCTTCATGAGTCACTCCTATTCAGTTTGAAATGCCCCCGTGCAGGTCGGTTGCTTGCATGGGGTGAGTGCATGGTAGGCAGGGCGTGTGGCCGGGCTGTGTCGAGGGGGTTCCAGACTGTGACAGTCTGTGACAGGCGCGCCGGACAGACTAAGCTGAAGGTGTTCATGTCTTACAAGGAAGCCTGCCATGGCAAAACGCGCCTATCCGCTGTCCGAGGTATACGGCCTGCTGGAGCCGGGGCCGGTGGTGCTGGTGACGACCGCCCGCAAGGGGCACGCTAACATCATGACGATGTCGTGGCACACCATGATGGAATTCGAGCCGCCGCTGATCGGCTGCGTGATCAGCGGCCGCAACGCCTCGTTCGACACACTGCGGGCGACCAAGGAATGCGCGATCAATATCCCGACGCTCGATCTGGCGAAGCAGGTGGTGGGGGTCGGCAACTGCTCCGGGCGCACGGTCGACAAGTTCGCAAAGTTCGGCCTGACGCCGGTCGAAGCCTCGCAGGTTCAGGCGCCGCTGATCGCCGAGTGCTATGCCAGCCTGGAATGTCGGGTGGCCGACACGCGGCTGGTGAACCGCTACAACTTCTTCGTTCTCGAGGTGGTGCAGGCCTGGGTCGATACCGCGGTCAAAAAACCGCAGACGCTGCACCATCGGGGCAACGGTGTGTTCGTGGTGGCCGGCGAGACGGTCAAGTTGCGTTCGGCGATGAAATAGCCTGGGCAGGATTGATTTTGTAGTTGGATTCCCCGCGCAAGTTGATAACCTGAAGGAGGAATAAATTCATCCACCGGAAGGGAGGCATCATGAGCATCGCAAAAACCATCGAAATCACGGCGAGTTCAAAAAAAGGGTTTGAGGACGCGATCAAGCTGGGCGTCGCAAAAGCGGCTGAGACGCTGGAAAACATCACGAGTGCGTGGGTGATGGATCAGAGCGTGAAAGTGAACAAAGGCAAGATTTCTGAATATGAAGTCAGGATGAGACTGACCTTCATCCTCAAGTAAGCTGAAATCGACAGGCCAGGATTCCTTGTCTTCAAGCGGGTCCTGGCCCGAAGCCTTTATCTTTTCCGCTTGAAGCCGGGGGGCGCGGACAGCTCGTCACGCGTGCCGGTATCCAGCGTCCATCCCATGGCCGCATAATGCGCGCTGCGTTTTGGCCGCCGGCGCGGCAGTCTGAGTTCATGTCCAATCTCCCCTACTGGCGTCTGTCCGGTTTCTATTTCTTTTATTTCGCCTTCGTCGGCGCGATGTCGCCGTTCTGGGGGCTGTATCTGCAGTCGCTGACGTTCAACGCCTTCGAGATCGGCGTGCTGATGTCGCTGCTGCAGGTGATGCGGATCTTCGCGCCGAATATCTGGGGGCATATCGCCGACCGAACCGGCCGCCGCACGCCCATTGTGCAGGTCGCGGCGCTCGGCAGCGTGCTGGTGTTTGCCGGCGTGTTCTTCGGCAGCAGCTTCTGGTGGCTGTTCGCGGTGATGGCCGCGCTGAGCTTTTTCTGGAGCGCGTCGCTGCCGCTGGTCGAGGCGATGACCCTGTCGCACCTGGGCGAACGTACCGACGCCTACGGCCGCATCCGCCTGTGGGGTTCGATCGGCTTCATCCTGATGGTGGTGGGCTTGGGCTATGCCTTCGATCATGTGGCGATCAGCTGGCTGCCGTGGGCGGTGCTGGCGGTGATGCTGGGCATCGTCGCGTTCGCGCGGGTGATTCCCGAGGCCGAGATCCTGCCGCACGCCACCGACCAGCATTCGGTATGGGACATCGTGAAGCGGCCCGAGGTGGCGTCGCTGCTGGCCGCCTGCCTGCTGATGGCGGTGACGCACGGGCCTTACTACACCTTCTATTCGATCTACCTGGTCGACCACGGCTACGACAAATCCACCGTGGGCTGGCTGTGGGCGCTCGGCGTGCTGTGCGAGATCGGGATTTTCCTGGTCATTCCGCGCATCTTCGCGCGGGTGACGCCGCGAAAGCTGATCCTGGTGAGCTTCGCACTGGCGGTGCTGCGCTTCCTGCTGATTGCCTGGGGCGTGGAGTCCGCCTGGCTGGTGTGGGGGGCGCAGACGCTGCATGCCTTCACCTTCGGCACCTACCACGCGGCGGCGGTGGCGCTGATCCACCAGCATTTCCGTGGTCGCCACCAGGCGCGCGGGCAGGCGCTCTACACCAGCCTGTCCTACGGCATCGGCGGCACCATCGGTGGACTGGCCAGCGGCCTGACCTGGGAATCGCTGGGGCCGGCCTGGACCTTTACCCTTGCCGCCGCGAGCGCTGCGCTGGCCTGGCTGGTCTATGCCGTGTGGGGGAATACAAAATCCGTGCCTGCACCCGGCAAGCTATGAAATAATCAGCGTTTTACGCGCTGTTACGCCTTAATTCCGCATGTCCGGTCAAACCTTATTCCAGAAATTGTGGGACGCCCACGTTGTCCACGTCGAAGCCGACGGCACCACGCTGCTCTATATCGATCGCCATCTGGTGCACGAAGTCACCAGCCCGCAGGCGTTCGAGGGGCTGAAGCTCGCCCACCGCACGCCCCGCCGCGCGGATGCAGCCATCGCCGTGCCCGACCACAATGTGCCGACCACCGACCGCTCGCAGGGGATCGCCGACCCGGTGTCGCGCCTGCAGGTCGAAACCCTGGACGCCAACTGTGCCGAATTCGGCATCACCGAATTCAAGATGGACGATGTCCGCCAGGGCATCGTCCACGTCATCGGACCCGAAGAGGGGCTGACCCTGCCAGGCATGACGGTGGTGTGCGGCGATTCACATACCTCGACTCATGGCGCGTTCGGTGCGCTGGCGTTCGGCATCGGCACCTCCGAGGTCGAGCACGTGCTGGCGACGCAATGCCTGTGGCAGAAGCCGTCGAAGACCCTGCTGGTGAAAGTCGAGGGCGAACTCGGCAAAGGGGTGACGGCCAAGG
>DATCTE010000105.1:0-2868 GCA_036568085.1 Thiobacillus sp. | reverse complement strand
CGCAGGACCGCCGCTTCGCCAGGCTGGACGACGACCGCGTGAGCGGCTGCATCCACGATATCGAGCATGCCTACTCGAAGGACGGCGGGCTGGCCGTGCTGTACGGCAACCTCGCGCTGGATGGCTGCATCGTCAAGACGGCGGGCGTCGACGAAAGCATCTGGACCTTCTCCGGTCCGGCACGCGTGTTCGAATCGCAGGAAGCCGCGGTCGACGCCATCCTCGGCGACCGGATCGTCGCCGGCGGCGTGGTGGTGATCCGCTACGAAGGCCCGCGCGGTGGCCCCGGCATGCAGGAAATGCTGTACCCCACCTCGTACCTGAAATCCAAGGGGCTCGGCAAGGTCTGCGCGCTGATCACCGACGGCCGCTTCTCCGGCGGCACCTCGGGCTTGAGCATCGGCCACGCCTCGCCGGAAGCGGCGGAGGGCGGCAACATCGGCCTGGTCGAGGAGGGCGACACCATTGAGATCGACATTCCCAAGCGCAGCATCAACGTGCGCCTCGACGACGCCGAACTCGCGCGCCGTCGCGCCGCGATGGACGCCAAGGGCGCACTGGCCTGGAAGCCGGTCAACCGGGTGCGCGAAGTCTCGGCCGCGCTGCGCGCGTATGCGGCGATGACGACCTCGGCGGCCTTCGGCGCGGTGCGCGACGTCAGCCAGGTCGAGCATCCGACCGAAGCACAGGTTCACGCCGACCCGCTGGCGCGCTTCGCCATCCCTGGCCAGTTGAGCTTCCGCACCGGCGCCGGTGGCCTCACCTACGCCGACATCGACAACCATGGCGGCCGTGCCACGATCTGCCTGCAAGGCGCGCACGTGGTGAGCTATCGCCCCAAGTCGCAGCAGGAACCCGTGGTGTGGGGGTCCGACGCCGCCAAGTTCGCCGCCGGAAAATCCATCCGCGGCGGCGCGCCGGTGTGCTGGCCGTGGTTCGGCGCGCACGATTCGGAATCCGGCTACCCCGCACACGGCTTCGCGCGGACCGTGCCATGGACCGTGACCGGCAGCCGCAAGCGCAACGACGCCAAGACCGAGATTACGCTGCAGCTGGTGGACAACGAACAGACCCGCACGCAGTGGCCGCACTCGACGCGGCTTACGCTGACCGTGATCGTGGGCGACAAGCTGGAAATGCGGCTCGCCACGACCAACGAGGGCAATGCGCCGGTGCAGATCGGCGAGGCGCTGCATACCTATCTGCAGATCAGCGACATCGGTTCGGTGAACGTCCTCGGGCTGGAAGGCGCGACCTATCACGACAAGGTCGACAACTTCGCCACCAGGAAACAAAGCGGGGCCATCGGCTTCAGCGGCGAGGTCGATCGCGTCTACGTCGATACGCCGGCCGACTGCGTGATCGTGGACGCCGGACTCAAGCGCCGCATCCGCATCGCCAAGACCGGTTCGCGCTCCACCATCGTGTGGACGCCGTGGACCGAAAAGTCCGAGAAAATGGGTGACATGGGGCGCGGCAAGTCGGGCGCCGGCTGGCGCGAAATGGTGTGCGTCGAATCGGCCAACGCGATGGACAACGTCGTCAGCGTGGCGCCGGGCGCGACGCACACGCTGACCGTGACGTACAGCGTCGAGCCTTTGTAAATCCATCCGGCAGAAGGGGAGCGACATGCGCGTGATTCTGGTGGCCAACCCCAAGGGCGGCAGCGGCAAGACGACGCTGTCGACCAACCTCGCCGGCTATCTGGCCTCAAAGGGCGAGCGCGTGGCGATGCTGGACCTCGACCGCCAGAAATCCGCCACCCAATGGCTGGCGATGCGCGATGCGGCGTTGCCGCCGATCGAACTGCTGCGCGAAGGGCAGAAGGGGGGCAGCGACTGGCTGGTGATCGATTCGCCCGCCGGACTGCATGGCAAGAACCTCGAGCGTGCGCTGAAGCTGGCGCACAAGGTGGCGGTGCCGATTGCACCTTCGCTGTTCGACATCCGCGCCAGCCAGGATTTTCTCGCCGCGCTGCATGCCGAAAAAGCGGTGCGCAAGGGTCATGCCTTCGTCGGCGTGGTGGGGATGCGGGTCGATCCGCGCACGCGCGCCGGCGTCACCCTCGAGCAGTTCATGGCGCAGCAGGATCTGCCGGTGCTGGCGCATTTGCGCAACACCCAGCATTACGTCAACGCCGCGTTCGAGGGGAAGAGCCTGTTCGACCTGCCGCATCACATCGCAGAGCGCGACGTGGAACAGTGGCAGGATTTGATTGCCTGGCTGGACCGCTAAAGGAAACGCGGATTCCGTCCTTGGTTCGACAAGCTCACCACGAACGGAATCCGCAACTGCCGTTCGTCCTGAACCCTTCGACGTTGCTCAGGAGAGCCTTGTCGAAGGACTTGTTCGTTTCCTGTGCCTGCCCGCACATCAGTGCGTGGTCGGTTTCATCAGATTGACCACCTGCGGCTTGACCACGCTCTTGGTCGACGAGCACGAGCCGTATTCCTGCACGCCGAGCTGGCGTTCGGCTTCGGTCAGCAGGTTGATCACGTCGACGTAGAACTTGTCGTTCGCCATCAGGCGCGCGGTGCGGCCGCCCTCGTTGGTGGCGAGCACGTCGGCGCCGGCGTTGATCAGCCATTCCACCACCGGGGCGTCGCCGCCGCCGGCCGCCAGCATCAGCGGCGTGATGCCGAAGAAGATGCGTTCGTCGAGCGAGGCGCCGGCTTCGTGCAGCACTTCGATGACCTCGACGTAGCCGCGCTCGGTCTCGCCGTTGTACGCGGCCTTCGCCACGGCGGTCCAGCCTTGCGGCGATTGGGCGTTGACGTCGGCGCCGGCGGCGATCAGCACCTGCACCGCGGCGACGTGGCCGCCGTGGGCGGCATGCATCAGCGCCGTCTCGCCGGCTTCGTCAGAAGC
>DATCTE010000104.1:0-6688 GCA_036568085.1 Thiobacillus sp. | reverse complement strand
CTTCGCGTTCGGCTTGCGCTGCGGCGTCGCCGACGTGATCGATCTTGTTGAAGATGCGGAAGCGCGGCACGTCCTGCGCGTCGATCTCTTTCAGGACGTGTTCGGTGGTTTCGATCTGCCGTTCGAAGCCGGGATCGCTCGCATCGATGACGTGGAGCAGCAGCGACGCATCGAGCGCCTCTTCGAGCGTCGACTTGAACGACGCGACCAGCCCGTGCGGCAGGTTCTTGATGAAGCCGACCGTGTCGCTGACCAGTACGCGCGGGACGCTCTCGGGATACAGGGTGCGCACGGTGGTGTCGAGCGTCGCGAAGAGCTTGTTGGCGACCAGTACCTCGCTCCCCGTGAGGGCGCGCATCAGGGTTGACTTGCCCGCGTTGGTGTAGCCGACGAGCGCCACGCTGGCGAGCCCTTGGTGCGCTTGCCGCCGGGCGCGCTGCGTCTTGCGCTCGACGTCCATCGCAGCGATCTCCTTCTGCAATTCGGCGATGCGGTCGCGGATCTTTCGCTTGTCCAGCTCGGTGTGCGATTCGCCGGCGCCGCGCCCGCCGACGCCGCTGCGCTGCCGTCCTTGCGGCCCCGCGAGTTTCGCCGCCTCGCGCAGGCGCGGCGCCAGGTAGCCCAGGCGCGCGATCTCCACCTGCGCGCGCGCAGCGGGGGAGCGCGCGTTGCGGTGGAAGATCTCGAGGATGACCATGGTGCGATCCATCACCTGGCAGCCGGCCTCGTTTTCGAGGTGGCGCGCCTGCGACGGGGATATCTCGTGGTCGACGAAGATGACGTCGATCGGGTCGGGCGAGACCTCGTCAGCCATGCCCTCGACGAAGTTGGCGAGGCGATGCAAGGGATTCTTCGGCTCGAGGTCGGGCCCGGCTTCGTCACCCGGCTTGCTGTTGACGAAGTGGCGGATCTCCTGCCGCTTGCCCACGCCCAGATACGCCGTCGAGTCGAAACCGGAACGTTTTTGCGTGAAGGTGCGGGTGACCGTGAACCCCAGTGTCTTCGCCAGTTCGCGCAATTCGGTCAGCGACGCCTCGAACTCGACGTCGCTCACCCCCGGCAGCTGTACCGACGCCACGACGGCGTACTGGGGCTTTTCCTTGACTTCTTTTTGCATACGACGCGTGCTTCTGTGGGATGGGCGAAGCGGGGCATTATCCGCCAATGTAATCGGCAGTGCGCCGCCAAGTTCCCGGCATGGTCCCGGCGGCAAACCGCAACGCTCGCCTATTTGCAGGATTTTCGGTTCAGGATGTGGATCACGCTGGCAGCCATTCCGCTCATCCTGCTGTTGCGCGGCCCCTCGAAAACCGCGCATGCCACAACGGATGAGGAGATCGCTGCGGCCATCGAGTGATCGACTCCCGGCCGGGGCAGCCCGCGTTTACGAGTTGGCACCCTCGCGCAACTCATCCATGATGGAATCGATGTCCTTCTCCCAGCGCTCGAATACGGGTTTCAGCGCCGGGTCGGGGAAGAATTGCTGCAGCGTCTGCGGATGGCTCGCCACCAGAATGGCCTGGTCGCCCTCCGCGAAGATCGTGATGTTCAGCGGCAGGAACGGGATCAGTTCGGGATGGGCAGCCGTCACCTGTCTCACTTCATCCAGCTTGCCGAAATACACCACGCGGTACATGTCGCTCTTGAACTCGCGCCGGGCCAGATTCTCGTTCACCTGCTGCAGGCGCGTGATCGTGTAGCCGCGCGACGAAATGGCGCTCTGCAGCAGGGTCATCGCCTCGGGAAAAGGCTGGTTCACGCGCGCCATCAGCAAGCCATCCGCGAAAGCGGGCGACAGAAAAAGCAGTGTCAGGGCGATCGCCCCCATTTTTTGCATCAGCTTCTTCATAGCGTCGACTCCTCCATGATGGCGGTGTAGTTCTGCTTCATCTGCTCGCACAACTGGTTCAGCTCGGAGTTGTTGAACAGCCGGCTCAGCACCTTGGGATTGACCGACATCACCTGCACCTTGCCGTCGGGCTTCTCGAGGATGGTGATGCGGCAAGGCAGGAACATGCCCACGCGCGGGTCGATGGCCAGCGCCTGATTGAGCAGGCTGATATTGCAGAAATAGACGATGACCTGTTTCGGGTTTTCATTGGCCGGCGCGGTCAGGCCATATTCCAGCGTCTGCACCCGTCCATAAAAGAAATTATGGGTGGTCACCGCCGTCTTGACGTTTTCCACCGTGGTTTTCAGATCGTACGGCGAGTCGCGGACGATCACCGGACTTTCCGCCTCCAGTATCTGCGCCGATCCCGCAAGCGGCTGCTTTTCGAAACTGCGCACGTAACTGACGATGTCGTCGATGTCCTTTTCCTTGAGCCCCTGCTTGAGGAAGGAAACCATCGGCGTGCCTTGCCGGCCCTTCATCAGGGTCGCCTTGATCATGGCGTCAGGGGCCGCGGCCAGGAAGCCGGGGTTGTGCAGTGCAGGCGCCATGATGGGCAGGTTGCGCGGACGCGAGAACGTCACGCCCGTGCCCTGGGCCCCCTCGCCGTTGGCGCCATGGCAGGCGACGCAGTATTTCTGGAACAACTGCCGGCCATGCGACGGATTGCCCGGTATGGGCTTGTCTGAATAGGTGACGGTGGGCCCGGTGTTCCAGGATCGCACGTAGCGCACGATGGCCTCGATCTCATCCTCCTTCAGATTGGAGAAGGCCGGCATGACCCGGCCCGGGCGGCCCAAATGGATGGTCTTGCGCAGGTAGTCGTCGCTGATGCTGGCCTGGAACGACGGCAGCGCCAGCGGAACACCGATGCCGCCCGTGCCCTTCTCGCCGTGACAGGCGGCGCAGTTGCGTGCGAACAGCCTGGCGCCGTTCGGGTCTGCCTGGGCCTGGGACAAGCCCAGTCCGCCAAGCAGGAGCAAAGCCAATAGACGAAGCAGCATGGGCGTTCCCCTCCATTTATTAATCGGACACGGATGTCTTAATGCTTATTCTAGTCCCATATTTCTCCATCACGCCAGCCATTACGCAAGAGCCTGTCGGTCCGGCAAGAAACGGACGTAAAACAGCGCAGGCCCCATTGAATGATGTGCCATCCGGCCAAACCACGGAGCGCGGCGTTTGCTTATCCGCTATAGCCGCATCGGCCGGATTTGCAAAGCGCTGCGTTGCTAGCCACTTTCGTGTCAATCTGACGCTACGATACCCTCACGCCTTTCTTAATAAGCGCATCAAAATGAATGAACTGATCAACTGGTTGCCACCCGGACTGGCCTCGCTGCCGCGCTATGTGGTGGCGCTGGCCATCGGGCTGCTGATGGGACTGGAGCGCGAACGCAATCCGGCTGCGAAGGCAGGGTTGCGCACCTTTGCGCTGACGGCCTTGCTCGGCGTGCTGGCGGCGCATCTGGCGACGGCCCTGGGCGATCTGTGGCTGATTGCAGTGGGCCTGCTCCTGGTCGGCGGCATGATGATTGCGGCCTACCTGCAATCGCCGCCCCAGGACGGCGACCCCGGGACGACGACGGTGGCGGCGCTGATGCTGTGTTACGGCCTCGGCGTGATGGTGTGGCACGACGAAATCCAGCTGGCGGTGATGCTGGGGATCGCCAGCACGATGCTGCTGTACTTCAAGCCCGAACTGCGCGGCCTGAGCCAGCACATGACGCGCCGCGACCTGTTGTCGATGCTGCAGTTCGCAGTGCTGGCGCTGATCATTCTGCCGCTGCTGCCGGACCGGAACTACGGCCCGTATGGCGCGCTCAACCCGTATCAGATCTGGTGGATGGTGGTGTTGATCGTCGGCGTGGGACTGGCGGGCTATGCCGCGCTGCGGCTGGTCGGGCAGCAGCGCGGCGCGGTCATGCTGGGCCTGCTGGGCGGGCTGGTGTCGTCGACGGCCACGACCCTGTCGTTCAGCCGCCACGCCCGCGCCAGCAGCGCGATGATGCCGGTCGCAGTGATCGTCATCGTGCTGGCCAACCTGGTGGTGCTGGTGCGCCTCGGCGTGCTGGCTGCAGTACTGGCCCCGGAGGTGCTGACGGCTTTGCTGCCGGTGCTGCTCGGCGGGCTGGTCGCCGGCGGACTCGGCGCGGCATACGGGGTGCGCCGGTTGCAGCCGCAGGGCATGCTGCCCCCCCTGGCGATGGGCAACCCCACCGAGTTGCGCCCGGCACTGGGCTTCGGCCTGATATATGCCGTCGTGCTGCTGGCGGCGGCCTGGCTGTCCGACTGGCTGGGCACGCGCGGGCTGTATGCGGTGGCGCTGGCGTCGGGGCTGACCGATGTCGATCCCATCACCCTGTCCAGCCTGCGGCTGCTCAGCCTGGACAAGTTGTCGGTGGCGGTGGTGGTCAACGTCGTCACGCTCGCCACGCTGGCCAACCTGCTGTTCAAATCGGCGCTCACCCTGGTCATCGGCGGCTGGCACATGGCACGCCACGCGATCGCCGGGATGGGCGCGCTAGGGCTGGGGATGGTCGCTGCCTGGGCTATAATGCACGGTTTTTCCGCCTAGTCACGAGCACAATCATGGAAGCCGAAAGCCTCAATCAGATCGAAGCCAAACTCGCCGACCTGGGCGAGCGCGCCACCCAGCTCAGGGGGTTTCTTTGACTACGATCACAAGAAAGATCGCCTAGAAGAAGTCATCCGCCTGTCCGAAGCGCCGGACTTCTGGAACGATGCCGCCCGCGCCCAGGAACTGGGACGTGAACGCAAGTCGCTGGAAGACGTGGTGCAGGTGCTCGACCGCGTGGCGTCGGGGCTGAAGGATGCGGCCGAGCTGTTCGAGATGGCGCGCGAGGAAAACGACGACGACACGCTCGCCGCCGTGCAGGCCGACATCGCCGGCATCGAGAAAGACGTCTCCACGCTGGAATTCCGCCGCATGTTCAACAACCCGGCCGACCCCAGCAACTGCTTCGTCGACATCCAGGCCGGCGCCGGCGGCACCGAAGCCTGCGACTGGGCGTCGATGCTGCTGCGGCAGTACCTGAAATACGCCGAACGCAAGGGCTTCAAGGCCGAGCTGCTGGAAGAATCCGAGGGCGACGTCGCCGGCATCAAATCCGCCTCGATCAAGATCGAGGGCGACTACGCCTACGGCACCCTGCGCACCGAAACCGGCGTCCACCGCCTGGTGCGCAAGTCGCCGTTCGACTCGTCGGGCGGGCGCCACACCAGCTTTGCCAGCGTGTTCGTCTATCCGGAGGTCGACGATTCGATCGAGGTCGACATCAACCCCGCCGACCTCAGGATCGACACCTACCGCGCGTCCGGCGCCGGCGGCCAGCACATCAACAAGACCGACTCCGCGGTGCGCATCACCCACCTGCCCACCAACATCGTGGTGCAGTGCCAGAACGACCGCTCGCAGCACAAGAACCGCGCCGAGGCGATGTCGATGCTGAAGTCGAAACTGTACGAAGCCGAGTTGCGCAAGCGCCAGGCCGAACAGGACAAGCTCGAAGCCGGCAAGTCCGATGTCGGCTGGGGCCACCAGATCCGCAGCTACGTGCTCGACCAGTCGCGCATCAAGGATCTGCGCACCAACGTGGAAGCGTCGAACACGCAGAAGGTGCTCGACGGCGATCTCGACCAGTTCATCGAAGCCAGCCTGAAACAGGGCGTGTGAAGCGGCACCCGCCATGCGGGTGCACCGGATACCTACGCAAGCCCGCCGCAGGAGACCCCATGCGAACCGAAACGCCCGTCACGCTTTTCCTGAAGGATTACGCCCCGCCCGCTTGGTGGGTCGAATCGGTTGATTTGCACGTTGCCATCCGCGACGGCCACGCCGAGGTTCGGTCGCGTCTGCGCTGCAAGCGCAACTCGGCCGTTGCGGCCGGCGCGCTGGTGCTGAATGGCGAAGCGCTGGAATTGATGAGCCTCACGCTCGACGGCGCAGCACTTGACGCTGCCCGTTACGTCTACGCCGACGATCTGCTGACGATTGCCGGGCCGCTGCCGGATGAATGCATGCTGGAATCGGTGGTGCGCATCGCGCCCGACAACAACACCCAGCTCTCGGGCCTGTACCGCTCGCGCGACGGCTATTTCACGCAGTGCGAGGCGGAAGGCTTCCGCCGCATCACCTTCTTCCCGGACCGGCCGGACGTGATGGCGAAATTCAGCTGCACGGTGGAGGCCGAGCGTGCGCGTTTTCCGCATCTGCTTTCCAACGGCAATCCCGTCGAAGCCGGCACATGCGCGGACGACACGACGCGGCACTGGGCGCGCTGGGAAGACCCCTTCCCCAAACCGGCGTATCTATTCGCACTGGTCGCCGCCAAGCTCGACGTGCTGGAAGACCGCTTCACTACCGCGTCGGGGCGCCCGGTCAAGCTGGAAATCTACGTCGAACCCGGCAAGCTCGACCAGTGCGGCCACGCGATGGCTGCGCTGAAAAAAGCCATGCGCTGGGACGAACAGCGCTTCGGGCTCGAATACGACCTCGACCTGTACATGATCGTCGCAGTCGGCGATTTCAACATGGGGGCGATGGAGAACAAGGGCCTCAACATCTTCAATACGAAATACGTCCTCGCGCGCCCCGACATCGCGACCGACATCGATTACCAGAACATCGATCGCGTCGTCGCACACGAATATTTCCACAACTGGACCGGGAACCGCGTGACGTGCCGCGACTGGTTCCAGCTCTCCTTGAAGGAAGGGCTCACTGTCTTTCGCGACCAGGAGTTCGGCGCGGACGTCTATTCGCGCGCAGTGCAG
>DATCTE010000103.1:0-3515 GCA_036568085.1 Thiobacillus sp. | reverse complement strand
AGGGTGTCGCGCAGGGCGGCCTGCACATTGCCGGCGCGGTCGAGCACGACGGCGGAGACGGTGTAGCCCTCTTTGCGGCAGGCCTCGACCGCGTCCATGGCGATGTCGCGCGCGAGTTCCAGACTGATCTGCTTGACTGGCAGCACGTCGGGCTGGGCGGCCAAGGCAGGCAGGGAGGCGGAAAGCAGGGCGAGCGGAAGCAGTGTTTTCATGAATTCTCCTTTTTCGTTGTGAATCGCGAACCAATCGGGCAGCACGTGCCCTGTTTCGAAGCATAGAAAATCATGCGTGATGGAGAAGGGGGATTTCCGAACCCTATGCGCATGTGTGGCCGGAGCGGGGGGGGCGGGCAGGTATAATCAGCCGCCTTGATTTTGTGCGGTTTTTTGCAATGCAGGAAAAATACATTCCCTCGGAAATCGAACGCGCCGCGCAGGCGCACTGGGCGGCCAGCCAAGTCTACCGTGCCAGCGATGATTCCGATCGTCCCAAATACTACTGCCTGTCGATGTTCCCCTATCCGTCGGGCAAGCTGCACATGGGGCACGTGCGCAACTACACCATCGGCGACGTGCTGGCGCGCTACCACGCCATGCGCGGCTACAACGTGATGCAGCCGATGGGCTGGGACGCCTTCGGCCTGCCGGCGGAGAACGCCGCCATCGCCAACAACGTGCCGCCCGCGGCGTGGACCTACGCCAACATCGACCACATGCGCACGCAGCTGCAGGCGCTCGGCTTCGCCATCGACTGGTCGCGCGAGCTGGCCACCTGCAAGCCCGACTACTACCGCTGGGAGCAATGGCTGTTCACCCGCCTGTTCGAAAAAGGCGTGATCTACAAGAAGATGGCAACGGTCAACTGGGATCCGGTCGACCAGACGGTTCTGGCCAACGAGCAGGTGATCGACGGCCGCGGCTGGCGCTCCGGCGCGCTGGTCGAAAAGCGCGACATCCCCATGTATTTCTTCCGCATCACCCAGTACGCCGACGAGCTGCTGTCCGGCCTCGACACGCTGCCGGGCTGGCCGGAGCGGGTGAAGACCATGCAGGCCAACTGGATCGGCAAGAGCGTCGGTGTGCGCTTCGCCTTCCCGTACCAGCTGGACGGCAAGGACGACAAGTTGTGGGTGTTCACCACCCGCGCCGACACCATCATGGGCGTGACCTTCTGCGCGGTTGCCGCCGAGCATCCGCTCGCCACCCTCGCCGCCGAAAACAATCCCGCGCTCGCCGCCTTCATCGCCGAATGCAAGCAGGGCAGCGTCGCCGAAGCCGACGTGGCGACGATGGAAAAGAAGGGCATGGACACGGGTCTGAAGGTGACACATCCGCTCACCGGCGAGTCGATCCCGGTGTGGGTGGGCAACTACGTGCTGATGAGCTACGGCGAAGGCGCGGTGATGGCGGTGCCGGCGCACGACGAGCGGGACTTCGGTTTTGCGCAGAAGTACGGTCTGCCGATGAAGCAAGTGATCGCAGTCGAAGGCGAGACTTTCTCGCTCGATGGCTGGCAGGAATGGTACGGCGACAAGACGCGCGGCCGCTGCGTCAATTCCGGCAAGTACGACGGCCTCGGCTACGAAGCAGCGGTCGACGCCATCGCGGCCGACCTCGCTGCGCTGAACCTCGGCGAAAAGAAAACCCAGTTCCGCCTGCGCGACTGGGGCATTTCGCGCCAGCGCTACTGGGGCTGCCCGATCCCGATCATTCACTGCGACGCCTGCGGCGACGTCCCGGTGCCGGCCGAACAGCTGCCGGTGGTGTTGCCGGAGGACGTGGTGCCGGACGGCTCGGGCAACCCGCTCAACAAGCGCGCGGACTTCGTCAACTGCACCTGCCCCAAGTGCGGCGGCGCGGCGCGGCGCGAGACCGACACCATGGACACCTTCGTCGAGTCGTCGTGGTACTACGCGCGCTACGCCTGCCCCGATTTCGCCGGCGGCATGCTGGATGCGCGCGCCGACCAGTGGCTGCCGGTCGACCAGTACATCGGCGGCATCGAGCATGCCATCCTCCATCTTTTGTACGCGCGCTTCTTCCACAAGCTGATGCGCGACGAGGGGCTGGTGGCAAGTGATGAGCCTTTCCACAACCTGCTGACGCAGGGCATGGTGATCGCCGACACCTATTACCGCGAAGCGGTGGACGGCAAGAAAACCTGGTTCAACCCGGCCGACGTCGAACTGCGCGACGGCGCGGCGGTACTGAAGTCCGACGGCCAGCCGGTGATCGTCGGCGGCACCGAGAAGATGTCGAAGTCGAAGAACAACGGCGTCGACCCGCAGGCGCTGATCGACCAGTACGGCGCCGACACCGCGCGCCTGTTCACCATGTTCGCCGCGCCGCCGGAGCAGAGCCTGGAATGGTCGGACGCCGGGGTCGAGGGCGCGCACCGCTTCCTCAAGCGGCTGTGGAAACTGGCCTACGAGCACATGCAGGGCGGGGCGGTGGCGGCGTTTGCCGGCGGCGAACTGCCGGACGCGGCCAAGGCCCTGCGCCGCCAGCTGCACCAGACCATCCAGAAGGTCGGCGACGACATCGAGCGCCGCAAGCAGTTCAATACCGCGATCGCCGCGGTGATGGAGCTGATGAACACGCTCGGCAAGCTGGAAGGCATGGACGCCGTCGCCCGCAGCGTACGCCAGGAAACGCTCGAGGCTGCGGTCACCCTGCTCGCGCCCATCGTTCCGCACATTGCCGAAACGCTGTACGCCGAACTCAAGCCGGGTGCATCGATGGCGTGGCCGGTGGTGGACGAATCCGCGCTGGTACAGGACGAGATCGAACTGATGCTGCAGGTCAACGGCAAGCTGCGCGGGCAGATCTGCGTGGCGGCGGCGGCCGACAGGGCGGCGATCGAGGCCGCCGCACTGGCGAGCGAAGCGGCGCAGAAATACCTGGAAGGCCAGCCGCCGAAAAAAGTGGTGGTGGTGCCCGGGCGTTTGGTTAATATCGTGCTATGAATCGACGACTTTTCCTTGCGGCCATGCCGGCGCTGCTTGTTGCCGGCTGCGGTTTCCAGCTGCGCCGGTCCGATGGCATTCCGTTTGCCAGCCTGTATGTCGACGCACCGTCCGGCAGCCTGGTGGCACAGCACATCCGGAACAGCCTGACCTCGAACCGGAAAACCCGTCTGGCCGCCACGGCCGGCGAAGCCGAGGCTGTGCTCAAAATCACCCAGGAAGAACGCACCAGGGTCATTCTCTCGCTGTCCGGCGCCGGGCGCGTTACCGAATACCGGCTCGGTTTGCGGCTGAGTTATTCGGTCGACGACAAGGCGGGGCAGAGTTTGGCGGCACCCGAGGTCATCGAACTTACCCGCGATATCACCTACGACGACACGAAAGTGCTGGCCAAGGGGGCGGAAGAGCAGCTGCTGTATCGCGACATGGACGACAACGCCGCACAGCGGATCGTGCGCCGCCTGCAGGCGATCAAGCCCGGCATTGCGGTTGATGAACATCCCGGCTGAGCGTCTGCCCGACCAGCTGGCGCGCGGCCTGGCCGCGCTTT
>DATCTE010000102.1:0-5404 GCA_036568085.1 Thiobacillus sp. | reverse complement strand
CTCCCGCACCAGCCAATACGCCATTCAGGCGCTGATCTACCTGGCCACGCAGCCGCGCGGCCAGCCGGTGCTCAATCGCGAGATCGCCGACAGCCTTGGCGTACCGACCGCCTATCTGGCCAAGATCCTGCAGGACCTGAGCCGCGGGCATATCCTCGATTCGACCCGCGGCCGTCGCGGTGGCTTCATCCTGCGCAGCGACGCGGAGCAGACCAGCCTGCTCGACATCGTTCTCCTGCTCGAGGGCTTGCGGATCCGGCGCGAATGCCTGCTCGGGCTCAAGGAATGCGGCGACGAGACGGCCTGTCCGGTCCACCGCAAATGGAAGCGCGTCAAGCACGAGATGCTCGACTATCTCGGCGGCCTGACCCTGGGCCATCTGGCCGAGGCGGTCGAGCGCGGCCAGTACCGCCTGAGCGACCTGCCGCAGGCACTGCCGCGGCACTGAATCGCCCCCTCCCGTTGTTCCCTCTGGCATGTCCCCTTCGCTACAGCGTTCCGCGCTTTGTCGCGTTTGCAACATGCCGGACGGCAGCGCTTCATGAATAAAAAATCCATTTAAAACATTGTGTTATACGGAAAAAATCGGGGTGGCACGGTCGTTGCTGAATACCAGGCGTGCAGTGAATGTTTTGCCGAATCCGTATCCGAAAAGAAGAAGAAAAACGGTGCGCAGATGCTTCCGAGTCGGCTGAGTGCTTGCTGCCAGGGCGAACCGGTTTTGAATTTATTTAACTTAAGGAGATATACATGTCTGCTCTGAGACAAATTGCTTTTTACGGCAAGGGCGGGATTGGCAAATCCACCACTTCGCAAAACACGCTGGCTGCGCTGGCTGACCTGGGGCAAAAAATCCTCATCGTCGGCTGCGACCCCAAGGCCGACTCCACCCGTCTGATTCTGCACGCCAAGGCCCAGGACACCATCCTCAGCCTGGCCGCCGAAGCCGGCAGCGTGGAAGACCTTGAGCTCGAGGACGTGATGAAGATCGGCTACAAGGACATCAAGTGCGTCGAGTCCGGCGGCCCTGAGCCCGGCGTCGGCTGTGCCGGCCGCGGCGTGATCACCTCGATCAACTTCCTCGAAGAAGAAGGCGCCTACGACGGCATCGACTATGTGTCCTACGACGTGCTCGGCGACGTGGTGTGCGGCGGCTTCGCCATGCCCATCCGCGAGAACAAGGCGCAGGAAATCTACATCGTGATGTCGGGCGAGATGATGGCCATGTACGCGGCCAACAACATCTCCAAGGGCATTCTGAAGTACGCCAACTCCGGCGGCGTGCGCCTGGGTGGCCTGGTGTGCAACGAGCGCCAGACGGACAAGGAACTGGAACTGGCCGAATCGCTGGCTGCCAAGCTGGGCTCCAAGCTGATCCACTTCGTGCCGCGCGACAACGTCGTGCAACACGCTGAACTGCGCCGGATGACGGTTCTGGAATACGCCCCCGATTCCAAGCAGGCCCAGGAGTACCGCGACCTGGCCCAGAAGATCCATGCCAACGCCGGCAACGGCACCATCCCGACCCCCATCACCATGGACGAACTGGAAGACATGCTGATGGAGCACGGGATCATGAAGGCGGTGGACGAGTCCATCGTCGGCAAGACCGCCGCCGAACTCGCAGCGGAAGCGGCTGCGTAATTAGAGCGCCGTCGTCCGCGCGCCCGCGCTTACTCGGGCGGGCGCAAGGGCGGCGGACTCGACAGAGGGAAACCTCTGCCAAGGGCATCGCCAGCTTGTTGGCGCGGTGCCATTCGCAGAGTTTTCCCGGGGACCGGTGACCCGGTATCCAGTGTTTACATCGATGTCCACATCAAACAGGAGGGCGAAATGAGCCTTACAGTCGAAGAAGTCAAAGCGAGAAACCAGGACCTCATCAAGGAGGTGCTGGAAGTCTATCCGGACAAAACCGCCAAGCGGCGCGCCAAGCACCTGGGCACGTACGAGGAAGGCAAGCCGGATTGCGGCGTCAAGTCCAACGTCAAGTCCATCCCCGGCGTGATGACCATCCGCGGCTGCGCCTACGCCGGTTCCAAGGGCGTGGTGTGGGGCCCGATCAAGGACATGATCCACATCAGCCACGGCCCGGTCGGCTGCGGCCAGTACTCCTGGGCTGCCCGCCGCAACTACTACATCGACACCACCGGCGTCGACACCTTCGTCACCATGCAGTTCACCTCCGACTTCCAGGAGAAGGACATCGTCTTCGGCGGCGACAAGAAGCTGGAGAAGATCATGGACGAGATCCAGGATCTGTTCCCGCTCAACAAGGGCATCACCGTGCAGTCCGAGTGTCCGATCGGCCTGATCGGCGACGACATCGAAGCGGTGTCGAAGAAGAAGTCCAAGGAGTTCGGCGGCAAGACCATCGTGCCGGTGCGCTGCGAAGGCTTCCGCGGCGTGTCGCAGTCGCTCGGCCACCACATCGCCAACGACACCATCCGCGACTGGGTGTTCGACAAGATGGACGACAAGCCCGCTGCCTTCGAAGCCACGCCCTACGACGTGGCCATCATCGGCGACTACAACATCGGCGGCGACGCCTGGGCGTCGCGCATCCTGCTCGAGGAAATGGGCCTGCGCGTGATCGCCCAGTGGTCCGGCGACGGCTCCATCGCCGAGCTGGAGAACACGCCGAAAGCCAAGCTCAACGTGCTGCACTGCTACCGCTCGATGAACTACATCTCGCGCCACATGGAAGAGAAGTACGGCATTCCCTGGGTCGAGTACAACTTCTTCGGGCCTTCCAAGATCGCGGCCTCGCTGCGCGAAATCGCCAGCCACTTCGACGACAAGATCAAGGAAGGCGCCGAGCGCGTCATCGCCAAGTACCAGCCGATGATGCAGGCCGTCATCGACAAGTACAAGCCGCGCCTCGAAGGCAAGACCGTGATGCTGTTCGTCGGCGGCCTGCGTCCGCGCCACGTCATCGGCGCCTACGAGGACCTGGGCATGGAAATCGTCGGCACCGGCTACGAGTTCGGCCACAACGACGACTACCAGCGCACCACCCACTACGTGAAGGACGGCACGCTGATCTACGACGACGTCACCGGCTACGAGTTCGAGAAGTTCGTCGAGAAGGTCCAGCCCGACCTGGTCGGCTCCGGCATCAAGGAGAAGTACGTGTTCCAGAAGATGGGCGTGCCCTTCCGCCAGATGCACTCGTGGGACTACTCGGGTCCGTACCACGGCTACGACGGCTTCGCCATCTTCGCCCGCGACATGGACATGGCGATCAACAATCCGGTGTGGGGCCTGACCAAGGCGCCCTGGAAGTAAATGTTGCGCAAGGCATGAGGGTAGGGAGCAAGGCGTGAATCCTCCGCTTCCTGCTCCCGCCTCACCGCTCACTGAATTTGAAGGAGTAAGGAAATGACCCAGAACGTAGAGACCGTAGTCGACCATTTCAACCTGTTCCGCGGGCCGGAATACATCGAGATGTTCGAGAACAAGCGGAAGAATTTCGAGAACCCGCATCCCGACGACAAGATCGAGGAAGTCCGCGAGTGGACCAAGAGCTGGGAGTACCGCGAGAAGAACTTCCAGCGCGAGGCGCTGACCGTCAACCCGGCCAAGGCCTGCCAGCCGCTCGGCGCGGTGTTCGCCGCCGTCGGCTTCGAGAGCACCATGCCCTTCGTGCACGGCTCGCAGGGCTGCGTCGCCTACTACCGCAGCCACTTCAGCCGCCACTTCAAGGAGCCGAGCTCCTGCGTGTCTTCTTCGATGACCGAAGACGCGGCGGTGTTCGGCGGCCTCAACAACATGATCGACGGGCTGGCCAACACGTACAACATGTACAAGCCGAAGATGATCGCGGTCTCCACCACCTGCATGGCTGAAGTGATCGGCGACGACTTGAACGGCTTCATCCAGACCGCCCGTTCCAAGGGCAGCGTGCCGGAAGATTTCGACGTGCCCTACGCCCACACCCCGGCCTTCGTCGGCAGCCACATCACCGGCTACGACAACGCGCTCAAGGGCATCGTCTCCCACTTCTGGGAAGGCAAGGAGCGCACGCCCAACGAGAAGATCAACTTCATCGGCGGCTTTGACGGCTACACCGTCGGCAACCTGCGCGAGGTCAAGCGCATGCTCGACATGATGGGCGTCGAGCACACCATCCTGGCCGACAACAGCGAAGTGTGGGACACCCCGGCCGACGGCGAATTCCGCATGTACGACGGCGGCACCAAGCTGGATGACGCCAAGGCTGCGATCAACGCCAAGGCCACGATCTCGATGCAGGAGTACTGCACCGAGAAGACCCTGGCCTACATCAAGGACAAGGGGCAGGAAGTCGCCGCCTTCAACCACCCGGTGGGCGTGGCCGCGACCGACACGTTCCTGATGGAAGTCGCCCGCATCACCGGCAAGGCGATCCCCGCCGAGCTGACCAAGGAGCGCGGCCGCCTGGTGGACGCCATCGCCGACTCCAGCGCCCACATCCACGGCAAGAAGTTCGCCATCTACGGCGATCCTGACCTCTGCATGGGTCTGGCCGCTTTCCTGATGGAACTCGGTGCCGAGCCGGTGCACGTGCTGTCCACCAACGGCGGCAAGGACTGGGAAGCCAAGATGCAAGCGCTGTTCGACAGCTCGCCTTTCGGCAAGGGCTGCACCGCCTACGCCGGCAAGGACCTGTGGCACATGCGCTCGCTGCTCAACACCGAGCCGGTGGACTTCCTGATCGGCAACACCTACGGGAAATATCTGGAGCGCGACACCGGCACCCCGCTGATCCGCATCGGATTCCCGGTGTTCGACCGCCACCACCACCACCGCTACCCGGTGTGGGGCTACCAGGGTGCGATGAACGTGCTGGTGTGGGTGCTCGACAAGATCTTCGACGAGATGGACAAGAACACCATCATCCCGGCGAAGACCGACTACAGCTTCGACATCATTCGGTAAGGGTAAGCAGTAAGTAGTAAGTAGTGAGTGGTAAGCAGTGAGTAGTACCTAGCAGAAAGGTGAGCGGCCGGTCCGACGATGGGGCCGGGGCCGGCCGCGATATCCGAGTGCGAAGAGCCCATATGCGGGAGCAGCGACCATGAGTACATTGAGCAGCAAGGTCCAGGAAGTCTTCGACGAGCCCGCCTGCGGCAAGAACCAGGCGAAGTCGGAGAAAGACCGCAAGAAGGGATGCACCAAGCAGTTGCAGCCCGGTGCGGCGGCCGGCGGCTGCGCCTTTGACGGCGCCAAGATCGCCTTGCAGCCCATCACCGACGTGGCGCACCTGGTGCATGGCCCGATCGCCTGCGAAGGCAACTCGTGGGACAACCGCGGTGCCAAGTCCTCCGGCTCGCGCCTCTATCGCACCGGCTTCACCACCGACATCAACGAACTCGACGTGGTCTACGGCGGCGAAAAGCGCCTGTTCCGGTCGGTCAAGGAAATC
>DATCTE010000101.1:0-3895 GCA_036568085.1 Thiobacillus sp. | reverse complement strand
TTCAGTTCGAGCACGACTTTCTTGCCGCCCAGCGTGAGGCCGGCGGCGTTGATTTCGTCCAGCGCCAGGCGCGCACCGTTTTCGTTGTCCTTGCCCAGATGCGCTTGCGGGCCGGTGAGCGGGGACGCCTGACCGATCAGCACGACCTGCTGGTCGCCATTCTGCTGCGCCTTGTCGCCGCACCCCGCGACCAGTGCCGCCACCATCACCCAAGCCAGCCTGTGCCCCGTCATCTCGGTCTTCTCCGCAATCAAACTGAAACGTGGGATTTATACCACAAAGCCAGTGGCGACCGGCTTTCCGGAGAACCAGAAAGCACAAGGCCGACGCGAACGCCGGCCTTGGGTTGACGTGATGCAGCGTCAGATTATTTCAGGCTCAGGATCCAGGTAACGATCTTGTCCAGATCGGCGGCACTGACCTGCGGGTTAGGCGGCATGGGAATCTCGCCCCACACGCCCTTGCCGCCGGCTTTCACTTTGGTGACCAGTTTGGCATGCGCCCCCTTGTCACCCGCATATTTCTTGGCGACATCCTTGTAGGCAGGCCCCACGATCTTCTTGTCCACGCCGTGGCAGGACAAGCAGGCGTTCTTCTGGGCCAGCGCCATGGCCGCGGTCTGGTCGTCTGCCGAAGCCATGCCGGACATCAGCAGCAGCGCAGCAGACGCTGCGGTCATCATCAACTTGTTCATCTTTAACAGTCTCCGTGGAAGTCGGGTTGTCGCGTTCGAGTGATCATCGCGGCTCCAATCATATGGAAAATCCCCTTCCACGCAAGATAAGGGCTTGAGTATTTGTTACCAAGCCCCGTAGAACATTGTCATTTATGCCCTTCAGGGTATTCGCGCTCGATGAGTTCGCGGTAGGCATGCCAGCTGGCATGCCCCAGCCACGGGAAGATCAAGGCCATAGCGATGAAGTTGGTCGTCATGCCGATCGCCACCAGGACGGCGATCATCACGCCCCACAGCAGCATTACCGGGAAGTTGAGCCGGGTCGCCATGAAGCTGGTGACGAGCGCGGTGGCGAAATCGACCTTGCGGTGCAGCATCATCGGCAGCGACACCACCGAGATGCTGAACATTATCAAGGCCAGCACGCCGCCGAACGCCAGGTAGGCCAGCACGAAGTCGGTGTGCTGCTGCACGTCGCTAAAGCTCACCAGGTCGGACAGGCTGCCGACGCCCGAGTCGTTGAGAAACAGCGCGACCAGAATCGCCGTAAGGCGCTCCCACGAAATCAGCACGAACAGCAGCATCACCGCGTACAGCCCCAGCGAGCCGGGATTGGCGCGCCACGACAGCAGCGGGACGAACAGCTTGGGAAGCTTGTGGTGGTGCTCCAGCCGGTGGCTCAGGAAGTAAAACACGGTCGCCAGCACCGGCCCGACGAACACGAAGCCCGAGGTCAGCGCCATCGCCAGATGCGGCCTGGCTTCGGCGGCGTTCACCAGGCCGTAACCGAGGAGCGCATAGACGACACCGTAGAACAGGCTCAGCGGCCACGCCCTGATCAGGTCGTTGGCCCCCTCGCGCAGCCAGTGGAACGGCTGGTCGGCCGTCACGCTGCGGATGCCGGGCAACTCCATGCTTGCGGCCTGCGGATGGAAAACCGGGTGTTCAGTGTGTGTGCTCATGATTGCTCCTGATGACAGACAGACTGCTTATTTGATAGCAGGCGCCGGCGCGGGTTCCTAATAGCAAATGCTGATAAACCCCTTATTCCAGAACGCCAGCCAGGTCGCTTACCGGGGCCTGGCACGCCGTGCCGCTGCAGACCCAGCCGGTCGGACGTTCCGCTTCCGGCTTGTTCAGTACATCGGGCAAGCGCAACCCATTGGGCAGCGCCAGCAGCAGGTCGCGCGCGCCGAGCCTCGGTGTCAGCGCGATCATCCACTCGCGCAACGCCACGGCCGGCCCGCGCAGCAGGATCACGCGCGGCGGCAGCAGCGCCTCGTCGAGCACGGCCAGCAGCGTCGGATAGGCGATCGGTTGCTGGACCAGGTGCGCATGAAACAGGCGCAGGCAGCGCGCGCTGGCGTCGAGATAACGCGCCTCGCCCAACAGATGCCCGAGCCGCTGCAGGGCAAACGCGGCGACGCCGTTGCCCGACGGCGTGGCGTTGTCGTAGCCCGTCTTGGGACGGCTGAGGAGCGCTTCGTGGTCGTGGCTGGTGAAGAAAAATCCGCCCGCATCGGCATCCTCGAAATGCGCCAGCAACGCATCGGCAAGCTCGCGCGCCCACGCCATGTCCTGTTCGCGGTAACTGCCCTGCAGCGTTTCCAGCAGCGCATCGAGCAGGAAGGCGTAGTCGTCGAGATAGGCGTTGAGGCGCGCTTCGCCATGCTTGTAGCTGGCGAGCAGGCGCCCGTCGCGCCACAGGTTTCGATGCAGGAAGTCGATCGCGGCCTGGGCTGCGTCGACCCAGTCGGGACGCGCCATCACCCGTCCGGCGTGCGCCAGCCCGGCAATCATCAGCGCGTTCCAGCTGGTGAGCTGCTTGTCGTCGCGCCCCGGCCGAACGCGTGCCTCGCGCGCGGCAAACAGCTTGGCGCGCGCGCTCGCCAGCCGTGCCGCTGCCGCTTCGTCACTCAGGCCCAGTTCGGCCGCAACCTCGCCCAATGGACGCGCGAGGATAGGGTTCCAGCTGGCATTCTCGAAATTGGGCGGCAGGTCGAAGCCATAGACCGGCGCGGCCACCGCGTATTCCTCGGCGGAGAGCAGCGCGCGCACTTCGTCGGGCGTCCACACGTAGAACCTGCCTTCATGGCCTTCGCTGTCGGCGTCGAGCGCAGAATAAAAGCCGCCCTCCGGCGCGCGCATTTCGCGCAGCAGCCAGTCGACGATGCCCTCGGCGGTATCTTTGAACAAGGTCTCGCCGGTCAGCACCCAGGCGTCGGCGTAGAGATGCAGCAGCGGGCCGTTGTCGTAGAGCATTTTCTCGAAATGCGGAATCGCCCATTGGTCGTCGACCGAATAGCGACAGAAGCCGCCGCCGAGTTGGTCGACGACCCCACCCGACGCCATCTTGCGCAGCGAGAACAGCGCCATCTCGCGCGCCTGCGCGTTGCCGCGTTGCGCTTCACGTAGCAGGAAGAACAGCTCGCCCGGACGCGGGAACTTGGGTGCGCGCGAGAAGCCGCCCCACACCGGATCGAAGGCCTGCGCCAGATCGCGCACCGCTTCGGCGAGCGGCGCATCGTTCAGTGCCTGCTGCATGCCGGCCGCCGGCTGCTGCTGCGCGAGCGCGGCTCGCACCGCCTCGTTCTGCGCGAGCACCTCGCCGCGCCGTTCGTGCCAGGCGCGGGCGACGTTTTCCATCAGGTCGATGAAACCCGGCAGCTGATAGCGCGGCGTCTTCGGGAAATAGGTGCCCGCGAAGAACGGTGTCTGGTCGGGGGTGAGAAAAACCGTCAGCGGCCAGCCGCCGCCACGCTGTGTCAGCAGCTGGTGCGCGGTCTGGTAAATCTGGTCGAGGTCGGGCCGCTCCTCGCGGTCGACCTTGATATTGACGAACAGCCGGTTCATCACCGCCGCCACTTCGGCATCCTCGAAGCAGTCGTGCGCCATCACATGGCACCAGTGGCAGGCCGAATAGCCGATCGACAGCAGGATGGGCTTGTCCTCGCGGCGCGCACGGTCCAGCGCTTCTGCGCCCCAAGGATACCAGTCGACCGGGTTGTCGGCGTGTTGCAGCAGATAGGGGCTGGGCTCGGAAGCAAGGCGATTGGGCATGATGGCTTAAACCCCACGGGCTAATAGTTGATTAAATCAGTCAACAATTGTACGCTTACCGCAATCCGGAAAAAACGCAGGAGTGCACCATGTCCCAGGAATTGTTCGCCGCTGCCCAGTCGGGGGATGCCGCGCAAATCAAGAAACTGCTTGAGGCCG
>DATCTE010000100.1:0-6700 GCA_036568085.1 Thiobacillus sp. | reverse complement strand
GATGCCGAGCGTTCACGCGATCTGGTCGCCAAGGGCTTCACGAGCAGCCAGCAGAGCGAGCGGGCGCAGTTTGCCCTCGACGACGCCGCCAGCGAGTTGAGAGCGGCCCGCGAAGCGGCGGTGCAAAGCCGCAAGCAACTTGCGCAGGCCGAACTGGGCGGCGACCGGATCCGGGTCAGGGAGGCGGAACTGAAAGCGCTCCAGGCGCAACTGCGTCAGGCGCGGGCCACCCTGGCCGAAGCGGAAAGCGTGCTCGCCGACCTCACCATCCGGGCGCCGGTGCCAGGCTTGGTGGCGACCCGCATGCGCGAACCCGGCGAAGTGATTTCAAGTGGTGCACCGCTGATGGAACTGGTAGACCTCGACCAGCTCTACCTCAAGGTGTACGTGCCGGAAGCGCAGATCGGCAAATTGCGCCTGGGGCTGCCGGCGCGAATTTATACCGACGCGTTTCCCGACCGGCCGTTCGAGGCCACGGTGCGCTACATCGCTTCCCGCGCCGAATTCACGCCCAAGGAAGTGCAGACCCCGGACGAGCGCGTCAAACTGGTCTACGCCGTCAAGCTCTACCTCAAGTCCAATACCGATCACCGCCTCACCCCCGGACTGCCGGCCGACGCGGTGATCCGCTGGAAGGAGGACGCGGCATGGGCGAAGCCGCGCTGGTAGACGCCCCCGCTCAAGCTCCGGTGGCGCGGGTAAGGGGCTTTGCCAAGCGTTACGGCAGGCGCGTCGCGGTGGATGGCGTCGACCTCGATATCCGGCCGGGCGAAATCCTCGGACTCATCGGCCCGGACGGGGCAGGCAAGTCGAGCCTGATGAAGGCGATTGCCGGAGTGCTCGCCTTCGACGCTGGCAGCGTCGAGGTGTTCGGCGTGGCGCTCGACTCGGAAGCCGCGTGCGAGCGCATCAAGGACCGCATCGGGCTGATGCCGCAGGGCCTGGGGCTCAACCTTTACCCGGAGCTTTCCGTCGAGGAGAACATCGACTTTTTCGCCCGGCTGCGCCTGGTGGCGGAGCAGGATCTGGCCGAGCGCAAGGCCAGGCTGCTCGCCATGACGCGGCTCGACCGGTTCCGGCACCGGCCGATGAAACAGCTCTCCGGCGGCATGAAACAGAAGCTCGGCCTGGTCTGCACCCTGATCCATGAACCGCGCCTGCTGATCCTCGACGAGCCCACCACCGGCGTCGATCCCGTTTCGCGCCGGGACTTCTGGGCCATCCTCTCCGAGCTGGCGGCGGAACGCGGCATCACCGCACTCGTCTCCACGGCCTACATGGACGAGGCCAGCCGCTTCCACCACATGCTGCTGATGTATGGCGGAAAACTGCTGGCCCAGGGCACGCCGGCGGAAATCCAGGCGCTGGCCGCCGGCAGCACGGTGCTCGTCAGCGCGACGCCGCAGGAAACGGCCTTCCTCAAACTGCGCGAGACGTTTCCCCAGGTCGAGACGCTGGGCCCCCGTCTGTGCGTGTTTGCCGACGACTTGATGCCGGACGAGGCCGCGCACAAGGTGGGACAGGCGCTGGTGGGATTCGACGTGAGCGAGATCGAGGCTGGCGAACCCGATCCGGAAGATGCCTTCATCGCCCTGCTGCGGCAGCGCGGCTTGCTGCGCGAAGATGCCCGGCTGCAAGTGGCTGCCGCGCCAGCCACGGCTTTACCTCGCGGCGGCGATGCGGTCGAGGCGGCGGGACTGACCCGCGACTTCGGCGCCTTCCGGGCAGTGGACGCAGTGTCCTTCCGGGTGGCCGAAGGGGAGATTTTCGGGCTGCTGGGCGCCAACGGCGCCGGCAAGACCACCGTCATCAAGATGCTCACCGGCCTCCTGCGGCCGAGCGGCGGCTACGGCCGGGTGGCCGGGGTGGACATGCGCGAGGCGGGCCTGGCCATCAAGGAGCGCATCGGCTACATGTCGCAGGCGTTTTCCCTCTACACCGATCTCACGGTGCGGGAGAACATCGACCTGTATGCCGGCATCTACGGGCTGCGCCGCGACGAGGCCAGACAACGGCGCGGCTGGGTCATAGCCATGGCCGGGCTGGAGGGGCACGAGGCGGACCGGGCGGCGAGCCTGCCCATGGGCCTGCGGCAGCGCCTCGCCCTGGGCTGCGCCCTGGTGCACCGGCCCCGCGTGCTGTTCCTGGACGAGCCGACCTCCGGGGTCGACCCCGTGGGGCGGCGCCGCTTCTGGGACATCCTGTTCCGGCTCGCGCGGGAAGAAGGCGTGGCGGTGCTGGTCACCACCCACTACATGTCGGAGGCGGAGCATTGCGACCGCCTCGCCCTGATGTATGCCGGCCGCATCGTGGCGGATGCCACGCCGGCGCAAATGAAGCGCCAGCTGGAGGCGGAAGCGGGCCGGGTGCTCGAACTGGAAGTGTCCGATCCCGCGCGGGCGGCCGCCCGCCTCAGGGCGCTGGGTTTCCGCGACGCGGCGCTGTTCGGCAAACGCGTCCACATCCTTTCTGCGGCGGCGGAACAGGACATGGCGCGCCTGCCCCAAATGCTGGGTGAGGCCGGGATCCAGGTCGCCCGCATCGCGCCGCGTCAGGTTTCCATGGAAGACGTGTTCGTCTATCGCGTCAGCGCGCTTGAGGCCAGCGAGCGGGAGGCCAGCGCATGAACGCGAAACGCGTCCTCGCCGTCGCGCACAAGGAATGGCGCGAGATCCTGCGCGACCGGCTGTTCTTCGCCCTGGCGTTCGTGGTGCCGCCCGCGCTCATGCTGATATTCGGCTACGGGCTGTCGCTCGACGTGGAGAAGGTGCCGTTCGCGGTGGTGGACTACGACCGGACGCCGTTGAGCCGCGACTACGCCTATAGCTTCATCGGTTCGCGTTATTTCGACTTCAAGGGCTATGCGAGCAACGAGCGCGAGATCGATCCCCTGCTCAAGGACAACCGCATCCGCGTCGCCATCGTCATCCCGCCGGGCTTCCAGAAAAACCTGCGGCTGGGTCGCGCCGCACACGTGCAGTCCATCATCGACGGCACGATCCCTTCCCGCACGCAGACCACCAAGGGCTACATCGCCGCCATCAACGGTCATTTCGGCACCGAATTGCTGGCGCAGCATATCTCGCGCCTGCGCGGGCTGCCGCTGGAGCAGGCGCGCGAGCGGGTGCAGCCGCTGAGCCTGGAGGTGCGCTACCTCTACAACCAGAGCGCGAAGAGCATCTGGTCGGTCGCGCCCAAGCTGATCATGCTGATCATGATTTTCGTGCCGCCGCTGTTGACGGCGGTGAGCATCGTGCGCGAGAAGGAGACCGGCTCGATCTACAACATCTACGCGTCGACCGTCAGCCGCGGCGAGTTCCTGCTCGGCAAGCTCGCCCCCAACGTCCTGATCTCCGTCGCCAACATCGGCGTGCTGTGGTTGCTGGCGACGCAATACTACGGCGCACCGTTCAAGGGCGATCCGTTGTTCTTCTTTCTCGCCTCGGTGCTGTTCGTGATCTGCACCACCGGCATCGGCCTCTTGGTCTCCCTGCTGGTCCGCACCCAGCTGGCGGCCATCGTGCTGACCCTGGTGGTCACGATGATACCGGCGCTGGACTATTCCGGTTTCCTGATGCCGGTGGAGTCGCTCGCGGGCGAGGGAAAAATCATCGCGAGTCTGTTGCCGGCCATCTATTACACCAACATCGTCGTGGGCAGCTTCCTCAAGGGGATCGGCATCGAGGTGCTATGGGGCGACCTGCTGGTCCTGGCGGCCTACACCGTGGCCCTGTTTGCCGCAGCTTATTTCTTGTTCAGCAAGAGGCCACGGGCATGAGTGCGCAAATAAACTGGAATCAGGCAGCCGTGTGGTGGCGCAGGCTGGCGGTGATGACCGCCAAGGAAATCCGGCAACTGCTGCGCGACCCGGTGCTGCTGTCGTTCATGGCCTTCATCTTCACCGTGAACATCTACCTCCAGGGCTCCAGCGTCAGCATGCAGTTGAACCGCGCGCCCATGGTGGTGCAGGATGCCGACCACAGTGCAGCGTCGCGGGATCTGATCTACCGCTTCCGCCCGCCGTATTTCCGCCTCGATGGCGAGGTCGGCAGTTCCCGGGAAGCGATCCGGCTGCTGGACCGGGGCGAGGTCATGCTGAGCCTGGACATTCCGGCGCAATTCCAGGAAGCGCTGCGCAAGGGCGAATCAGTCTCCGTGCAGTTGCAAGTCGACGCGACCCAGCCGCTGCCCGGCTTTCTCGCCTCCAGCTACGCGGCGCGCATCGTGGGCCAGTTCAGCCTGGAATCGGCCCTGGAGCGCGAGGGCTTGACCCCTGCCGACCTGGAAAACGTGCCGGTGGTCATCGACGACCAGCGCGTCCGCTTCAATCCCAACCAGAAGGACACCTGGTTCATGCCGATCTCGGAACTGATGGAAGGCATCACGCTGTTTGCCATTCTGCTGCCGGCCGCGGCCATGGTGAGAGAAAAAGAGCGCGGGACGGTGGAGCAACTTCTGGTATCGCCGCTGACGCCATTCCAGATCGTGTTCCCCAAGGTGATCGCCATGACGATCGTCATCCTGCTCGGCATGAGCCTGAGCCTGCTGACGGTGCTGGGGCCGCTATTCCAGGTGCCGATGCAGGGTAGCCTGCCGCTCTTCTACGCCGTCACCACGCTGTACATCTTCACCAACGCCGGGCTCGGGCTGTTTGTCGCCACCATCGCGCGCAACCAGGCGCAAGTCGGCCTCTTGAGCCTGCTCATCCTGGCGCCCATCCTGCTGCTGTCCGGACTGTGGACGCCGCCGGAGGCGATGCCGGGCTGGATGCGCTGGGCCACGCTGGCGTCACCGATGCGCCACTACATCGACGTAAGCTACGGCATCCTGCTGAAGGGTGCCGGACTCGATCTGCTGTGGGACTCGGTGCTGGCGATCGGCATACTGGGGACGCTGATCTTCGCATTCGGAATGCGCCGCTTCCGCGGGCAGTTCGCGTGAGAGGAAGTCCGCAATGGTCAACCTTCGGAACCCAGATAACATGCCTGTCATTCCTGGATATTGTGAACCAACCCCACCGCACCCAGCCCGCCCCGCCTATCTGCAACTGGGCGACGTGGCGACCTTCGAAGTCGCACCGGGCCCGAACCAGATCAGTCGCGAGGACGGCAAGCGGCGTGTGGTGGTGACAGCCAATGTTCGCGGACGGGATATCGGGTCTTTCGTGGCCGAGGCCGAGCAGAAAATTCAACAGACGGTCAAGGTGCCGGCCGGCTACTGGATGACCTGGGGCGGTACCTTCGAGCAGTTACAGTCGGCGGCGAAGCGCCTGCAGATTGTGGTTCCTGTCGCGCTGCTGCTGGTGTTCATGCTGCTGTTCGCGATGTTCAACAACGTGAAGGACGGGCTGCTGGTTTTCACCGGCGTACCGTTTGCCCTGACCGGCGGCATCCTGGCGCTCTGGCTGCGCGATATCCCGCTTTCCATTTCAGCGGGGGGCGGTTTCATTGCGCTTTCGGGCGTGGCGGTGCTCAACGGCCTGGTGATGATTTCCTTCATCCGCTCACTGCGCGAGGAAGGGAAACGGCTCGACGCAGCGATTCACGAAGGCGCATTGACCCGGCTGCGCCCGGTGCTGATGACCGCGCTGGTGGCCTCGCTCGGTTTTATTCCGATGGCAATCGCCACCGGGACCGGCGCGGAGGTGCAGCGGCCGCTCGCCACCGTCGTCATCGGCGGCATCCTGTCATCGACGGCGCTGACCCTGCTGGTGCTGCCGATTCTGTATCGGCTGGCCCACCGGAAAGAAGAAGAGGCGGAAGCGGACGCTGTCGTACAGGCACATCAAGCCTGACCGGAATGCCTTGGCCGACAGGCTGGGGCGTCTCGTCTAATCACTCAACTGCAAAGGAGTAAATCATGGGATTCCTTGAACGCATGCTCGGTAATTTGATAGGCGGCAAATTCGGCGGCCACCACGGCGGCTACCGAGGCGGCCATCACGGCGGTTCCAGACATGGCGGCTACGGCGGTTATCCGGGATATCCGCAGGGCTCTGGTCCAGGCGGCGGCACTCCGGGCAATCCCTGCCCCAAGTGCGGCAGCGCCAATGCAGGCGATGCGCGCTTTTGCCGGCAATGCGGCGCTTCCCTGTCAGCTGCAAAATGTTCCGGCTGCGGCGCGGAACTCGCGGCTGATGCCAGGTTCTGCGCTCAATGCGGCAAACCCCGGCAGTAACGCAGCACCTATCCCGCTGCGATCGTTTGATTCTTGAGGAGCGGCAACATGGCCGAAAAACTTGAACTGGAGCTGTCCCTTGTCCTGCCGGATTTACCCGACGAGCGCGACGCCTGCGTGGGGCGGCTGACCCATTTACTGCAAGCCGAGGGCCTGGAAAAAGTACACCTGGTTCACGAAGACGGCAGCGCCCGCCTGTGCCTGCACTACGATCCGCAGCGCTTCAGCGTGAGCCGGGTGCGCGAGCTGGCGCAGGCGGCCGGTGCAAGGATCGGCAACCGCTTCCGTCACGAGAGCCTGCGCATCGACGGTATGGACTGCCCCACCTGCGCCACCGTGATCGAGCACGCCCTGCAGCGCACGGACGGCGTGCTGGAGGCCTCGGTGAGCTACGCCGCCGAGCGTTTGCGCCTGGAGTATGACGGCGAAAAAATCAAGCGCGCGGCGATCGTCCAGCGCGTCCAGGCGCTTGGTTATGCCGTGCTGGAAGAAGGCCGCGAGGCCGGATGGTTCGCCGAGCATC
>DATCTE010000099.1:0-4683 GCA_036568085.1 Thiobacillus sp. | reverse complement strand
GTGCTGGGCGGACTGGGATACTGGCTGATGCGCCGTCAGCGCACGGCCGCGTTCGACGTCGTGCCGCTCGAACTGATCGAAACGGAAACCGCGCCGACCGACGTCACTTGGGACGATATCCCGCCGGTCGACGTACTGGCGCTCGAAGTCGGCTACCGGCTGATTCCGCTGGTCGACCGCAATCAGGGGGGCGCGGCGCTGAACAGGATCACCGAGGCGCGTCGCCGTTTTGCCACCGACATGGGACTGGTGGTCCCGCTCATCCGCGTACGCGACAACCTCGACCTCAAGCCGAACAGCTATCGCATCACGCTGAAGGGCGTCGACGTGGCGCACGGCGAGATGCCGACCGGTCAGGTGCTCGCGGTCGACATGGGCGACGTGCTCGGACGCATCGAAGGCACAGCGGGGCTGGATCCGCTGACCGGACTGGCCGGGATCTGGCTGGACGCCAGCCGGGTGGAGGAAGCCGAACTGCGTGGTTTTGTCGTGCTGGAACCGGCCGAGCTGATCGCGCGCCAGGTCGAGGCGGTATTCCGCCAGCATGCGCCGGAACTGCTGGGGCGCACCGAAGTGCAGCAACTGCTCGATACGCTGGCACGCAGCCACCCGGGACTGGTCGAGGACGTGACACCACGCCACCTGCCGCTGACCAGCGTGCAGGCGGTGCTGCAGCAGTTGATCGCGGAAAATGTCTCGATCCGCGATACCCGTACCTTGTTCGAAACCCTTGCGGCGCGCGCACCGAAGAACCAGGCCATCGACGAACTGGTGGAAACCGTGCGCGCGGCGCTGGGGCGTAGCATCGTCGATCGCCTGTTCGAGGGCAGCGACATGCTGCATGTAATCGGCCTGGCGGCGGCGACCGAAACCCGTTTGCTGAACGAGATGGGCGACGAGGGCGAGGCGCTGTTGTCGCCCGCCACACTGGATGCATTGAACGACGCCGCGGAGCGCGCAGTGGCCGAACAGGAACGCGAGGGCTATCCGCCGGTGCTGCTGACCTCGCCCGGCCTGCGCGCTATCCTCTCGCGCCTGCTGCGGCGCAACCTGCCGCGACTTTCGGTGATTGCCTATGCCGAGGTGCCTGCCGATAAAATGGTCCAAGTAAGTACGGAACTGTTGATTGGAGAGCGTGAATGAGCGTGCGGGTATTCGTCGCGGCGAATGCGCGCGAAGGCCTGGCGCGCGTACGCAGGGAATTGGGCGACGACGCCGTGGTGCTGTCCACCCGGCCGCACCCGCAGGGCGTCGAGCTGCTGGCCAGCGCGTACGGTGATCTGACGGTGCCTGCAGTCAGCGAGACGCCCGACACGGCCGGCAGCTCGCGCATTCTGGCTGAACTGTCGCGCCTGCGCGGCCTGTTGCAGAACCAGCTGGCCGGCTTTGCCTGGGGCGCGACCCGGCGGCGCGACCCGGTGCGGGTGACGGTGATGCAAACCCTGTTCGCGGCCGGGTTCGGCAGCGCGCTCGCCCGCACCCTGGCCGCACGCCTGCCGCGCGGGCTCGATGCCGAGGCCGCCCAGCGCTGGCTGCGCCAGGTGCTGATACGCAACCTGCCGGTGCAGGGACGGGACGCCGACCTGCTGGCTCGGGGCGGGCGCTACGCGCTGGTCGGCTCGACCGGTTCGGGCAAGACCACCACGCTCGCAAAACTCGCCGCACGCGGCGTCGAGGCCTATGGCGCGGCCCAGGTGGCGCTGGTGGCAGCCGATGCCTACCGCATCGGGGCTGCGGCGCAACTGACGGTGTATGCCGATCTGTTGGGCGTGTCGCTGCATGTGGCCGAAGACCAGGCCAGGCTGGCCCGGTTGTTGCCTGAACTTGCCGCCAAGAAACTGGTACTGATCGACACCGCCGGATTTGCCCCCTCCGACCCGCGCACCCGCGAGGCACAGGCGCTCGATACCTTGGGGGTACGCCGGCTTGCGGTGATCGCTGCGAACCAGCAGGGCGCGGCGATCGAGCAGGCGATGCTGCGTTTTGGCGAGGGGGCGACCGCCTGCATTCTGACCAAACTCGACGAAGCGCCGCAGCCGGGAGCGGCACTCGACAGCCTGATCCGCCATCGCCTGCCGCTGGCCTTTATCGCGGGTGGACAGCGCGTGCCGGAGGACCTCCACATCCCCAACGCCGCCTATCTCATCGACCGCGCATTGAAAGGCGGGCAGCTCGCCACCCCCTATGCTCTGGAAGCCGAGGACTGGCCGCTGTTTGCGGGCGCGGAGGCCGAACGCACGGAGCGCCACACCGTGAAAGACCTGCATGGCGGCTGACCAGGCCGCTGGACTGCGCCGACGCAGCACGCGGCAGCCAGTACCCTGCATCCACTGTATTTCCGAATCTGCTGATCCCAGCATTCATCTGGCGCAGGCCCTTCATAAAATAGGTCGGGAATCTCTTCTGGTCGATATGCAAGGCCGACTATTTGCCGACGCCACGACGCGCAGCCTGTTCGACTGGAAGCGTCAGCTCGAACGAGGACAACTGCAAACACTGCCGCAGACATTCGGAAAAGGCTGGTATGCGCCGGGCATGCGGGCGGATGAGCCTGCCTTGTCCGGCATGGCGAGCGAGTACGACCATGTAATATTCGATTTGGGATTGGGTAACACCGATCTTGCATTGCTGCCGGGCGCCACGCATTCGGTGGTCCTCGAGGTACGCCGCACCGACGACTCGATGCTGCATGCCTATGCGCTGCTCAAAACGTTGGCGTGCATGGGGGGGGAGGTCAGCGTGGGCTTGCTGGGCGACAGGTTTGCTTGCGATCATGTTCGGGCTGCGGGTTGCCGTTTTTTTGAGCAGCGGTTCGCGCACGCCATTTTCAGTGTGGCAAACGAGGATGATGCATTTGCCGCGCTAGCCGTTAGAATGGCGAACGAGGAGACGAGCCTGACGGCTTGTTAAATAAGACAGGAAACCCCTGAAACATGGCTGGTAAACCCTCGTCGCAAGACGAACAGATCACCAAGTATGCGCCGCTGGTCAAGCGCATTGCATATCACATGATGGCGCGCCTGCCCGCCAGCGTCGAAGTCGACGATCTCATCCAGGTCGGACTGATCGGCCTGATGGATGCGGTGGGGCGCTTCGACGGCACCCAGGGCGCGCAGTTCGAATCCTATGCCACCCAGCGCATCCGTGGCGCCATGCTCGACGAGCTGCGCGAGGCCGACTGGCTGCCGCGTCACGTGAGGCAGAAATCGCGGCAGATCGAGGCGGCTATCCACCGGCTGGAACAGCGCAACGGCAAGTCGCCGTCCGAGCAGGAAATCTCCGCCGAACTGGGCATGCCGATCGACCAGTATCAATCCATGCTGGGCGACGTGAAGTGTTCGCAGCTTCTGTATTACGAGGATTTCTCGGATGAAGACAGTGCCAGCTTCCTGGAGCGCTATCTGGTCGACGGCAGCAGCGATCCGCTCGCGGTGCTGGAAGACGAAGGCTTTCGCGACAGCCTGATTGCCGCAATTCACCATCTGCCCGAACGCGAGCGCAGCATGATGGGCATGTACTACGAGCAGGACATGAACCTGAAGGAGATCGGCGCGGTGCTCGGCGTGTCCGAATCGCGTGTGTGCCAGCTGCATTCGCAGGCCGTCGCGCGCCTGCGTGCCCAGCTCAAGATCTGGAAGGACTGATACGGTATCGTCTGCAGGGTGCGACGGGACGCGGATAAATCCGCGATAATGGCGGCTTGTTCAATCCGCTCGCGTGTCTTCCATGAGCCAAGCCACCCTCAAGAAAAAAGCCCTCGATTACCATCGCCTGCCCAAGCCTGGCAAGCTCTCGGTCGAGTCGTCCAAGCCCTGTTCCACCCAGGAAGACCTGTCGCTGGCCTACACGCCTGGGGTCGCGCAGCCAGTGCTGGAGATCGCGAAAAACCCCAAGACGGCGTACGACTACACGAATAAGGGCAACCTGGTCGCGGTGATCACCGACGGCACCGCGATCCTCGGGCTGGGCAACCGCGGCCCGCTCGCCGCCAAGCCGGTGATGGAAGGCAAGGCCGTGCTGTTCAAGCAGTTCGCCGGCATCGACGTCTTCGACATCGAAGTCCACGCAAAAACGCCGCAGGACTTCATCAAGGTGGTGGAGGCGATCGCCCCCACCTTCGGCGGCATCAACCTCGAGGACATCGCCGCGCCGCACTGCTTCGAGATCGAAGCCGCGCTGAAGAAGAAGCTCGACATCCCGGTGTTCCACGACGACCAGCACGGCACTGCCGTCATCATCTGTGCGGGCCTCATCAACGCGCTGCACGTGCAGGGCAAGGCGCTGGAGACGGCGAAGATCGTCTGCCTCGGCGCCGGCGCGGCAGGCATCGCCTCGCTGAATCTGCTGGTCGCGATGGGGGCGCAGAAGCGCAACATCCTGCTGGTCGATTCCAAGGGTGTGGTGCACAAGGGGCGCACCGACCTCAACAGCTTCAAGAAGGCCTATGCGCGCCAGACCAGGCTGCGCACTCTGGAAGAGGCGATGACCGGCGCCGACGTCTTCGTCGGCGTCTCCGGTGCCAACCTGGTGAGCCCCGCGATGGTGAAGCGCATGGCCGACAAGCCGGTGGTCTTCGCGCTGGCCAACCCCAATCCGGAAATCCTGCCGGAGAAGGCCATGGCGGCACGCAGTGACCTCGTCATGGCGACCGGGCGTTCGGACTTTCCCAACCAGGTCAACAAT
>DATCTE010000098.1:0-5431 GCA_036568085.1 Thiobacillus sp. | reverse complement strand
CCCGTCCTGCAGGCGCTGGGCCATCGGGAACAGTCGGCGAAGAGCCGCCTCGATCTGGAGCGCGCGTCGCGCTACCCGGACGTCACGGTTGGACTCAGCACCGGGCGGGAGGGGCCGTTCGATGCCCGTGAAAAGATCGTCGGCTTGAGTGCCGCCTTGCCGCTTCCCCTGTTCCGCCAGAACGCGGGCGGCATCGGGCGGGCGACGACGGAACTCAACCAGACCCGGATCGAGCGTGAAGCTGCCGGCCGCGACGTGCGCGCCCAGGTGGTCGCCCTGTGGGAACGATTCACCAACCTTGAAGCGCGGGTGCAGCGGCTCAAGGAATCGGTGCTGCCCAGCCTGGAAGAAAACCGGCGCCTCTCCTCCATTTCCTTCCGCGCGGGCGAAATCGGCCTGCTGCAACTGCTACTGGTCAACCGCCAGGTGCTGGACGGGCAGCGCGACCTGCTCGACGCCCGCACCGACTTGCGCCTGACCCAAGTGGCGCTGGAGGCGGCGGCGGGCTGGCAGCCTGCGACCGCTCAGCGCTGAACTAGACATTCAAGAATTCAGGAACTCATGACATGGAAAACTCACACAGCCAACAAAGGCGCGGCCTGAAACAACTGGCATCGCTGCTCCTGGCCGGCAGCCTGTCGGCAACTTTACTTGCAGGGTGCGGCGACAAACCGGCACCGGAGAAAAACGTCTCCGGAAAAACGGAACCCGCAAACCAGGGCGCGCAAGAATCCCCGTCAGAAAAACCGGGAGAAAAATCCGCCGGGAAACTGCTCGATCTGAGTGACGCGGAGATCCATCAAGCGGGCATCAAGGTACAGAAACTGGAGCTTCAGGAAAAAGCCGACCAGATCGTGGTCACCGCCACCATCCAGGCCAACCAGGACAGGCTCGCTCGTGTCGCCCCGCGCGTGCCGGGTCGCATCGTCAAGGTGAATGCCAGCCTGGGCAACCGGGTGAAAGCGGGCCAGGCACTGGCGATGCTCGACAGCATCGATTTGGGCGAGGCGCGATCGGCCTATCTGCAGGCGGCGAGCGAGGCGGCGGTGGCGCAGGCCGGCTTCGCGCGCGCCCAGCGGCTGAATGCCGACAGCATCATCCCCGAGAAGGACTATCTGCGTGCCCGCGCCGAGCACGAAAAAGCCCGGGCCGCGTTGCGTGCCGCCGCCGACAGGCTGCGCATGATGGGCGTCAACCCGGAAAACCTCTCCGGTTCCGTCTTCCCGCTTACCGCGCCTTTCGCCGGCACGGTCATCGAGAAGAAAGCGGTGCTGGGTGAACTGGCGCCGATAGACCAATCCCTGTTCACGGTGGCCGACCTGTCCACGCTGTGGATCGAGGCCAACCTGTTCGAGAAAGACCTGGCCAAGGTCAGGCCGGGCATGCAAGCGAGCGTCACCGTATCGGCCTATCCGGGCGAGGTCTTCAAAGGCCGCCTCACCTATATCAGCAGCGTGGTGGACAAGGACAGCCGCACCGTGAAGGCACGGGTGGAAGTGCCAAACCTTGACGGCCGCCTCAAGCCGGAAATGTTCGCGACGGCCGCGATCCAGACCGGGTTGGGCACGAAGGCGCTGCTGCTGCCGGAGGACGCTGTATTGCTCGTGCAAGGCCAACCAACCGTATTCGTGGCCGAGAAAAATGGTTTCGCCTTCTCGCCGCGCGCAGTGGAAGTTGGCGAGCGCATCCAGGGCCGGATCGTAATCAGGTCCGGCGTCGCGGCTGGCGAGTCGGTCGTGACCAGCGGCGCCTACGCGCTCAAAGCCCGTCTGCTCAAGTCGCAAATCGGCGACGCGGATTGAGGGGGCGGCCATGTTGAATAAAATTGTCGATCTCTCCCTGCGCTACAAGGTACTGGTGCTGGTGGCCTTTCTGCTGGTGGTGATGCTGGGCGTGAAGGCCTGGCGCGAGGTGCCGGTGGACGCCTTTCCCGACGTGACGCCGGTG
This sequence comes from Thiobacillus sp., assembly GCA_036568085.1. GTDB lineage: Bacteria > Pseudomonadota > Gammaproteobacteria > Burkholderiales > Thiobacillaceae > Thiobacillus. Next base: position 3,484 of record DATCTE010000098.1, on the reverse strand, counting down.
CAGGTGAACATCTACACCGAGACGCCGGGGCTGGCGGCCGAGGATGTGGAGAAGCTGCTCACCTTTCCGGTGGAAGGCGTGATGGCGGGCCTGCCGGGGGTGGAGGAAATCCGCTCGGTGTCGCTGTTCGGGTTGTCCTATGTCAGCGTCTATTTCAAGGATGACGTGGACATCTATTTCGCCCGCCGCCTGGTGAGCGAAAAACTGCAGGAAGCCAAGGGCCGCATCCCGGAAGGCTACGGCGAACCGGTGCTGGGCGCCAACAGTTCCGGCCTGGGCCAGGTGTTCTGGTACACCGTCGAATCGGCCGACAAGAAACTTTCCGGGATGGACCTGCGCACCCTGCAGGACTGGAGCGTGCGGCTGGTGCTGCGCACCGCGCCCGGGGTGGACGATGTGACGTCCTGGGGCGGCGACGAGAAGCAGTACCAGGTGCTGATCGATCCGCGACGGCTGATCAAGTACGGGCTGACCTTCAAGGAAGTGATGGAGTCCCTGACCGCCAACAACCGTCAGGTGGGCGGGCAATACGTCGACCTGGGCCAGGAGCAGTATCTGGTGCGCGGACTGGGTCTGGTGGCCAACACCCAGGACATCGGCAGCATCGTCGTTGCCGAAAGGGAAGGCACGCCCGTCTATGTGCGCGACGTGGCCGAGGTCAAGGAAGCGCCTTCATTGCGCAGTGGCGCGGTCACCAAGGACGGCGGCGAGGTCGTGCTCGGCATGGCCCTGCAGCGCATCGGCGAGAACGCCAAGAACGTGGTGGACGCTGTCAAAGAGAAACTCAAGACCGTGCAGCAGGCCCTGCCCGCGGGGGTGACGATCAATCCGATCTACGACCGCACCGAACTGGTGGAGAAGGCGGTCAAGACCGCCGAGAGCGCCCTCGTCGAAGGCTCCATCCTGGTGGCGATCATCCTGTTCCTGTTCCTGGGCGAGGTGCGCTCCGCGATCGTGGTGATCCTGGCGCTGCCGCTGGCGATGCTGATCAGCTTCATCCTGATGCAGCAATGGGGGCTGTCGGCCAACCTGATGTCGCTCGCCGGGCTGGCGGTGGGCATCGGCATGATGGTGGACGGCGCCGTGGTGATGGTGGAAAACGGCTTCCGCCTGCTCTCCCACAAGGTCGGGCAGACGGTCAACAAGACCCACGTGATCCTGGAAGCGGCGCGCGAAGTGATCAACCCCACCGCCTTCGCCATCCTCATCATCATCGTGGTGTTCCTGCCGCTGTTTTCCTTGACCGGGCTGGAGGGCAAGCTGTTCAAACCGATGGCGCTCACCATCACCTTCGCCATGATCGGCTCGCTGGTGCTCACCATGACTTTGGTGCCTGTTCTCAGTTCGCTGATCCTCAAGCCCAAGGAGGAGAAGGACACCTTCGTGGTGCGCTGGGCCAAGCAGCTTTATCTCCCGCTGCTGGACTGGGCGCTGGAGAATAAGCGCAAGGTCATCGGCGGCGCGGCAGCCCTGTTGATCGGAACGTTCGCGCTGTTTCCCTTCCTCGGCAAGGAGTTCATGCCAACCCTGCAGGAAGGCGGCATCATGTTCCGCGTCACCAGTATCCCGTCCACCTCGCTGGACGAGTCGATCCGTATCTCCGAAGGTATCGAAACCGCGCTCAAGCGTTTCCCGGAGGTGAAATCGGCCGTCGCCATGATCGGGCGCGCGGAGAAAGGCGAAACTGCAGACGTCAACTACATGGAAATCCTGGTCGACCTCAAGCCGCGCGAGCAATGGCCTGAGCCGATTTCCTTTCCCGAGTTGACGCAGGAGATGCAGGCAGCGCTGGAGAAGCGGGTGCCGACCGCCGTCATCGCCGCCACGCAGCCGATCCAGATGCGCGTCGAGGAGCTCATTTCCGGGGTGCGCGCCACGCTGGCGCTGAAACTCTATGGCGAGGACCTGGCCACGCTGGACCGGCTGTCCGCCGAGCTCAAATCCACCCTGGAAAAAGTGCCCGGCGTGGCCGATCTTTCCCTGGAGGCCAACAAAGGCAAGCCGCAGATGGTGGTGAAGGTGAACCGCGAAGCGGCGGCGCGCCTGGGGCTCAACGCCGACGACATCCTGGAGGTGGTGCAGGCCGGCATCGGCGGCAAGGCGGTGTCCACCCTGATCGACGGCGTCAAGCGCTTCGACATCCAGGTCTGGCTCGCGCCCGATTTCCGCAACAGCGTGGAAGCCATCGGCAACATCCCGATCCGCACCCGCGCGGGCGCGCTGGTGCCCTTGTCCGCAGTGGCCACGGTGGAACTGGACGAAGGCTATTCCTTCGTGCGGCGCGAGCAGTTGCAGCGCTACGCCGTGATCCAGATGGACGTCAAAGGACGCGACGTGGACGGCTTCGTGAAGGAGGCGCAGGCGCGCATCCAACGCGAAGTGAAGATGCCGGCCGGCTACTGGGTCGAGTGGGGCGGCGCCTTCGAGAACCAGCAGCGCGCCATGGCCAAACTGGCCGTGATCGTGCCGCTCACCATCGGGCTGATCTTCATCCTGCTCTACACGGCGTTCAACTCGCTCACCTACGCCACGCTGATCATCGCCAACGTGCCGTTCGCCACCATCGGCGGCGTGATCGGGCTTGCCGTCACCGGGCAGTACCTGTCGGTGCCCTCGGCGATCGGCTTCATCGCGGTGTTCGGGGTGGCGATGCTCAATGGGATAGTTTTGGTGTCCTTCCTCAACGACCAGCGGCGGCAGGGGCTCTCAATCAGGGAGGCGGTCAGGCAGGGCGCTGCGCTGCGCCTGCGGCCGGTGCTGATGACGGCATCCATCGCCATCTTCGGCCTGGTGCCGATGCTGCTGTCCAGCGGCGTCGGCGCGGAGACCCAGCGGCCGCTGGCGACGGTGGTGGTGGGCGGGCTGTTCACCTCCACTGCGTTGACCTTGCTGCTGCTGCCATTGATGTACGAATGGGTGGAACAACGCCGCGAACGCAAACAAGCGAAGTAAACCAGCAGCGTGCGGCCTGAAGAGGCCGCACGCAATCACCAGACAGGAGAAAACGCATGAAAGAAATCAAGGCTTACATCCACAACCACCGTATTGGCGACGTGATCCGCGCCCTCAAGGACTCGGGGCAATGCAATGCGAACGCCGGCTGCCGCAATCTCACCGTCGTCCCCGTGCAGAGCCTGCTGAAGGCGGTAGACGCGAGGGAGCAGCACTACTCCATCGAACTGGCCGAAGAGGTCATTTACGAATCCAAGCTGGAACTGATCTGCGAAGACCATCAGGTGGACGAACTGGTGGCCATCATCGCGCGCACCGCCCGCACCGGTCAGGCCGAGGCGGGTTGGATTTATGTGACCGACATTGTCAAGGCGGTTCCGGTCATAGGGTAGCCCCCCGCGTCAGAATAGTTGTCGCCCCGATATGATCTTGAACTTGGGGGCGATAAGGACGAACGATGGCACGGTACGGAGAAGCATTCAGGAACAGAGTGGTGGCGCGGTTGCTGCCGCCGGAGAGCGCCGATGCAGGC
>DATCTE010000097.1:0-3932 GCA_036568085.1 Thiobacillus sp. | reverse complement strand
CCACCCGCACGGCGCCGCCATGCAGTTCCGCCAGCTTGCGCACCAATGCCAGGCCCAGGCCCGTTCCTTCGAAACGGCGGGAAAGCGAGCTGTCGATCTGGACGAAAGGCTGAAACAGCCGCGCCATGTCGTCCGCCTCGATGCCGATGCCGCTGTCGGATACGCCGATCTGCAGGAAGGCATCGACGTTTTCGGGAAGCGGGGTGCGCACCTCGGGCAGATCGTCCATCCGCTGCAACGCCTCCGCGCGCGTCACCAGGCGGCCATGCAGCGTGACCTCGCCGCCTTCCGGCGTGAATTTGACCGCATTGGAAAGCAGGTTGTAGACGATCTGCTTGAGCTTGCGCGGATCCAGCCAGCACGGCGCCATCTCCTCGGGTACATCCAGCTTCAGGCTGATCCGGTGCGCCAGCGACTTCTCCTTGACGATGGAGAGGCTGCCGCCCAGCAGGGAGGTGGGATCGGTTTTCTCCAGTTCCAGGAGCATTTTGCCCGCCTCGACCTTGGACAGATCGAGCACGTCGTTGATGAGCGCGAGCAGATGCTGGCCGCTGTCGAAGATGTCGCACAGATACTCGTGCTGCTTGTCGTTCAGTTCGCCGACCAGGCCGTCGCGCAACACTTCCGAAAAGCCGATGATCGCGTTGAGCGGCGTGCGCAGCTCGTGGCTCATGCTGGCCAGAAATTCGCTTTTGAAGCGGGTCGATTCCTCGGCGGCCTGGCGCATCTGGATGAGCAGGCTTTCCTTTTCCTTGGCTGCGCTGATATCGTCGATCATCCAGATCGCGCTGTCCGGATAAAGCTCGGGATCCAGCGGCTTGTGGACGACGTGCGCCCAGAACGGAGCGGCCTGGCGCTGCAGCTGGATTTCGGTATCGAACATCTCGCTCGGCGCATGTTCCTGCCCGGTGCCGCCCCATAGCGTCCCGTTTCCTGCTGGCTGCAGCAGCGAGCGGATCGGGGTGCCCGCCAGCGCGTCAGGCGAAACCGTTCCGAACAGGTCGGCCGTTTTGGGATTGGCGCGCACGATGCGGTCGTGGGTGGAAAAAATGACGCCCACCTGGATGTTGTCGAGGATGGTTTCCAGCTCCAGGGTGCGTTCGCGAACGCGCTTCTCGAGTTCGGCATAGACCCGTACGTTCTCCAGCGCGACCGCCGTCGTGTCCGCGAGCGCCTGCAGCACCTTCACCTGTTCCGGACTCGGCTGATGCCGCTCTGCCCAGTAGTTGCCGATGGCGCCCACCGGATCCAGGGTGCGGATCGGCACCATCGCCAGGCTTTTGACGAAGGTGGGGCGATAGGCGTCGGCGGGAATGCGCGAATCGGCGTAGATGTCCTCGATCACTGCAGGCTCGCGGTTCAGCATGGCCCAGCCGCTGATGCAGACATCCATGGGGAAACGCTGCCCTTTCCACAAGGGACTGATCGCATCCTCGTCTGCGTAGAAGCATTTGTCGCCGTCGCGCAGCACGAAGGTTGCGCCATCGGCGCCGGTGAGCGCACGCGCAGCATGCTTGACGATGTCCATCACCGTAGCCAGGTCGCGCGCCATCGACAGGCGTTGCACCACCTCGACCAGCTGTTCCATCGCATTGCCGTACCACAGGGCCCGCTCGCGGGCGTTTCCGGAGTCTGTCGATTCTGTCATGGCGAGGTTCGTGTTGGTTTGACCGGGCAGGTGTTTGCGCGCGCCATCGCTCAGTCGGTGTGCGATTGGTAGATATCGTTGAATACGTCGGCCTGGCGGGTAAACGCGGCCAGCACGGCAGGATCGAAATGGCTGGGGCGGGTTCGCTCGTCTCCCACGACGATCAGGCTGAACGCCTGCTCGTGGGTAAACGCGGACTTGTAGGGGCGCACACTGCGGAGTGCGTCATACACGTCGCAGATCGCCATGATCCGCGCTTCCAGCGGGATGGCTTCCCCCGCAAGTCGGCCCGGATAGCCGCTGCCATCCCATTTTTCATGGTGATTCTGGGCAATGGTCGCGCCCATACGGGTGTAGGGCGAGGTGCTCTTCCCGCTGCCCAGGATCCTGGCGCCGAGTTCGGCATGGGACTTCATGCTCTCCCACTCGACCGCATCGAGGCGGCCCGGCTTGAGCAGGACCGTATCCGGCACGCCGATTTTCCCGATGTCGTGCAGCGGGCTCGCATGATAGATGGTCTCGACGAAATCAGCCGGCATCCCCAATTGTCCGGCCAGATGCCTGCAGTAGTAGCTGATACGGCGGATGTGCGCACCGGTCTCCTCGTCGCGGAATTCCGCCGCGCGCAAAATGGTGTAGAGCGTGTCGAACTGGCTTTCGACGAGCTGCTCGGTGCGTTCCTTCACCTGCGCTTCCAGCGTGTAGTTGTAGTTGACGAGGAAATCGCTGTATTCCTTGAGCCGCAGCAGGTTCCGCACGCGCACCCACAATTCCGCGCGATCCACCGGTTTGGTGAGAAACTCCTCGACGCCGCTCTGCAGGGCGGCCAGCCTCGAGTCGCGCCCCGACAGGGAGGTCACCATGATGATGGGAATGGCCCGGGTGGCATCGGCAGCCTTGAGTTTGGCCGCGACCTGGAAGCCGTCCATGCCCGGCATCATGGCATCGAGCAGGATGAGGTCCGGTTTTTCCGCCGCGGCCCGCTGGAGGGCGGCTTCGCCGGTCTGCGCCTCGAGTGCGACATAGCCCTCGGCTTTCAGCAGCAGCGCGAGATGGGCCCGGTTCTTGGCATCGTCATCGACGATCAGGATGGTTTTTTGTGCGACAGCGGCGTCCATGCGTGCCTATTCTCCCTGCGGGTCTGCGGCCGCGCTGGCGGGCAGCGCGGCCGCGATCGTTTCGAGGAACGTCCGGTAATTGAAGGGCTTGGCGATATAGCCGTCGCATCCCGCTGCCCGGATTTTGTCCTCGTCGCCTTTCATCGCAAAGGCAGTCAGTGCAAAAACCTTGCTGTGCCGCAAGTCGGCGTCCGCCTTGATCAGTTGCGTGGCAGCCAATCCGTCCATCCCGGGTAGCTGAATGTCCATCAGGATGATTTCGGGCCGATGCGCACGCGCCAGCGCGATTCCGGCTTGCGCGTCGCTTGCCTGCAATGTCGTGTGCCCGGCGTTTTCCAACAAAAAGCTCGCCAGCTTCATGTTGTGGGGGTTGTCTTCGATGATAAGAACAGTTGCTATGGTAAGTTTCCTCAGCTTTCCGGTTCGAACTGTTCCCCGCTTTTATTTTCTATTCTGGTATTGCATCTCGATGCGGCCGACAAGGCCAGCACACGCTTCGATCCTGGCACAGCCCCCTCCTTGAGAAAACGGCCATGACTTCGTACGCGCCGCCCGGCCCCTTCATGCCATGTCTACCTTGAATGCACGGCCTTATTAAACAATAAGGCACAGCAGTCGGTCTATCTAGCCCGCATGAGCGCGCCAGCGGCGGCCGGCTGCCCTTAGTCCCTCCGGGCAAGCGTTTTGTTGCAAGGGAACCGGGTTCTCAAAACAGTGGTTGGGCGTGATTGGACAAGTCATGTTTCATTCTGGTTCTTGCGGCCAGTTAATGCTTGAACAGGCTGCCAGAGATTCTTTCTCGGCGCGAAGCGGACAAGTCTACCCAGCCGGAAAGTCCACCCGAATTACCGCTGTGGCCCAAGCGGCGATCGGAGCGGCACAGAATCTCTCATCGCGCCTGGCCAAGCTGCTCACGCAGGCTATTCAAGGCCCCCTGCTCGCCGCGGACGCGGAAGAACGCGCCCTCATGGTCGGCACGCTCATCCAGCACCTCGCAGCGCGCGAAGATCTCCCCGCGCAGTTGCTGGGCCGACCAGGGCAGAAAAAGCTCGGCCTCGACGAGATCCCGCTGGAAAAACGCAACGATCGCCTTGTGCAGCTTCGCGACGTCGTCAGGGCGGCGCGCGCTCATCACGATGCAATCGGGGTAGGTGGCGCGCAGCGCG
>DATCTE010000096.1:0-7313 GCA_036568085.1 Thiobacillus sp. | reverse complement strand
CGTAGTAGCCGCTGAACAGCATGGGCGTGCGGCAAACGATTTCGCCTGCCGTGTTCGTCGGCACGGGGTGCCCATTTTCGCCAAGAATCCGCACCTCCGTTCCGGGGATGGCCGTACCGACCGAACCGAGTTTGCGGGAGGCATCCCCGGGCGACAGGTTGGTGGCAATGGCGATTTCCGACGCGCCGTAGCACTCGTGAAACTCGCAGGGCAGGTGGGCCAGCAGCCTGGCTTTCGTTTCATCGTCCAGGAGGGCTGAAGAAGAGACCAGGCAACGCAGCGAGGGCAGCGTTTCCTGGCTGGCAATCAATCCGTCCAGTATTTGCCTGAGCTGGGACGAAACCGCGATGGAGAAGGTCACGCCGTGCCGACGGACCGCAGCGACCCAGGTGGCTGGTGTGAAATGCGCCATGACAATGCTGGTCCCCCCGGAAATCAGCGGCATCAGCACCAGCCGTTGCGCCAGGGAATGGTAAAGGGGGGTGGCGGCGAGCGTCACGTCGCCGGCGGTGACGCCATACAATTCGGCGGCGGCCGTGGCGCGCAGCAGCTTGATCTGCTGGCTGAGGAGAATGGGCTTGGGTTTGCCGGTGGAACCGGACGTGAGAACCATGAGGTAAGGCAGCTCACCCTGCAGCATGGGTGCGGACATAGGCTGGGCCTTGCCCGCATCGATCAGCGCCTGCAACGGCATCCAGCCTCCTCGGACGCCACCGGCCACGACGCGTATGCCGCCTGGCGGGAGGCGCAGGTCAGCCAGATGGGCAGAGACGCCGGACCATGCGATCAGGTGCCGGACATCGGCGGCTTTGAAGGTGGAGGCCAGCGCTTCGGCGCCCAGCCCCATGCTCTGAGGCACGATGACCGCGCCAAGGCGCGCCCCGGCGAGCAGGGTCAGGACAAACTCGGCGCAATTGGGCAGCAGCACGCCGACGGGGTCTCCGGCATGCACCCCCGCAATCGACAAGCCATCCGCCAGCGCATCCACCTCCTGCAGGAGGTCGCGATAGGTGTAGCTGGCGTTGCCCACCACGAGCGCCAGTTTGTCGGGAGCGCGTTCGGCAGCATGCCGGAAGTGCCCGTAGAGGGGTGCAGGTTGAAGTGAGGTCAGCATGCGTATGCTAACGGGTAGAGCGGGCGATAAATTGAAGAAAAGCCTGGCTCGATAGCGGAAATCGTTCGCCGCTTGCCGAGACGTAAACCTCTTCGGCAAGGGTATTCCGGGTCACCAGCGTGTTTGCGCCCACAAAACACTGCCTTCCGATCCGGATGTTGTCGCTTATGGTGGCGTTGATTCCCAGGAAAGAGGCGTCCCCAATCACGGCCTCGCCCCCGATGGCAACGCCCGAATTGATCCAGCAGGTGTCGCCGATGCGGCAACCATGACCGATCGACGCATTGCTGGCAATGAAGACGCTGTTGCCGACCTGCGTATAGGGGTGGAGGGCGACATGGTCGAGGATGATGCTGTTCTCGCCCACAGAAACACCAGGGTGGCGCACAACGGAGGAATGGACGTAGCTGGCGAAGTCGTAACCCTTGGCAAGTCCTTCATGATACTTGCGGGCTCGTAAATCATTCATTTCCAGATAGCCGACGGCGGTTATCAGGCAGTGGTCTGCCGGGGAATAACAGGTCTCAACTTCATCGAATGGAATCACGGGGATGCCTTCGATGAAGGTGTCGGTCAGAACAGAACGGTCGACTGTAAACGCCACGACGTCATACTCCAGTCGCGCAAAATGCAGAAACATGCGTGCCATCTGGCCATTGCCGTAGATGATCAGTTTTTTACGCGTCATTAGAGTTGGCATGCGTGCAGACAAGCTGCCTTAGCCCGCTTTTTTGATGATGGCTTGTTGTTTGAATGCATTATTGCACCGCAATCAGCCGGGTGATGATTTCGATTTCCGCAATCTCCAAGTCGGGATAAATAGGCAGGCAAAGTATTTTTCTAGCTGCCGAAACGGCGACGGGCAGATTGTCCGGTCGCGCCGAGGGAAGTCCCCGATACATCGAGAAGTCTGGAATCAGCGGATAAAAATAGCGGCGAGGGTGTATGCCGTTGTCCTTGAGTTTCTGGTGAAGGTCGTCACGGCTGATCGGGTAATCGGCCTCGACCAGAATCGGGAAATAGGCAAAATTGGAAATTTTTTCCTGATCGGCCTGCATGCATTGTATGCCGGCCACGCCTTCCAGGCGTTCGCGGTAGGCGGCGTCGATTTCCTTGCGCCGCGCGAGCGCCTTGTCGATATGTTTTAGCTGAAGCAAGCCAAATGCCGCATTGATCTCGCTCATCTTGCCGTTGATGCCCGGGGCAACGACCGACACCTCGTTCACATGGCCGAAATTTTTCAGATGATCGATACGGGTCTTGATCCTGGCGTCCGGACAAACGATCGCCCCCCCCTCGAAGGTATTAAAAACCTTGGTGGCATGAAAGCTCAGCACCGATAAATCACCATGTCGCAAGACACTCCCGCCTGCGTCGCGTACGCCAAACGCATGGGCTGCATCATAGATGACCTTGAGGTTGTAGCTGTCGGCGATTTTCTGGATGGCCTCGACATTGCATGGGCGACCGTAGCAGTGCACGGGCAGGATGGCGGTGGTCTGCGGCGTGATTGCGGCTTCGATCTTCGTCGGGTCGAGATTGAGCGTATTGCGGTCGATGTCCACGAACACGGGTTTAATGCCGTTCCATAGCAAGGAGTGCGAGGTGGCCACGAAGGAATAGGGGGTGGTGATGACCTCGCCCGTGATTCGCAACGATTGCAATGCCGTAATCAGGGCGATCGTGCCATTGGTAAACAGGGCAATGTGCTCGACGCCAAGATACTCACTCAGCGCCTGCTCCAGTTGCTGATGGAAGGGGCCATTGTTGGTGAGCTGCCTGCTCTCCCATATTTTTTCCAGATAAGGGATGAACTCGTCCAAGGGCGGCAGATAGGGTTGCGTGACGTAAATCTGTTTTGGATCAGTGCTCATCGATTAACCTTGATGTATCAATCGTTCGCTACAGGAGAACGCGGGTGCTCATGCATCCATGTGGCGTCCTCGAATGGACGTGACTTCATGAACGGTTCAGATACGGCAATCTGAAGTCGCACGCGATCCGGCAGAAGACCGGCGCTTGATGATAAAGGGTTCTTTGAAAGATTTGTTGGATTGCGGAAAGCCATGAAACCCTGGAAAAGGCCCTGGAACCTTCGCTCATCCCGATCAAATCGGAGCGGATGGATTCCCGCGTCCAGGTCCCAAGGAATTGGCAAGCCCAATGCAGAAAAGGCCCGCTGCGATGCGGGCCTTTCTGCATTTGCCGACCGGTTGCCGGCACCTCCACCTGCCTGGAATCAATACGTGGCCTCGTGGACCTGCGGCATGCCGTCGTCTACCCAGCGGGTATAGCCGCCTTCCATGTTCAGGACGTTCTTGAAACCCATCATCTGCAATACGGCTGCCGCCATGGCAGAACGGCCGCTGGTGGCACAGTAGACGACGATCTGGCGATCACGGGCCGCAGCCAGTTCGGGCAGGTGCTTGGGATAGGCCGGGTCGGCAGCAGCCTCAAGGATGCCGCGCGGCACCAGGTGGGCGCCCTTGATGTGGCCGGCCTCGTATTCGCCGTGTTCGCGCACGTCGATCAGCAGCAGGTCCTCCCTGGCATTGAGCTTGTCCAGCAGCGTCTGCGGCGGAATTTCCTTGACGCAGGACTTGGCCGCGCGGACGAAGTCCATCAGGCCCATGGGCTGTTCGGGTTTGAAGGTGTTGTACATCGTGGATACTCCAGGAGCGGTGGTCGAAAAAGCCGAAAAAATATCAGAATGCGTGCCCGCGCGCATCACGCCCAGTATTTCGCCTTGTCCGGCAGTACCCAGCGCACTCCGCCGCGCGGATCTTCCTTGTCGCCGCGGTAGCGCGGGATGAGGTGGATATGCAGGTGCGGGACGGTCTGGCCGCCGGCCGGGCCATGGTTGATGCCGATGTTGTAGCCGTCGGGCTGGTGGTGCTTGTCGAGGATGGCCTTGGCCTGCGCCAGCATTCTGAGTAGCGCGGCCTGCTCGGCTTCGGTGGCCTCGAACAGGGTGGCGACGTGGCGGCGCGGGATGATGACGGTGTGGCCGAGCGAGACGGGGAAGCCGTCGCGGTAGGCCACGGCGAGCTCATCTTCGGCGACGATGCGGTGGGGCTCGAGTTGGCAGAAGGGACAGGGTCTGGTTACGGGTGCGGTCATGCCTTGGATGTGCTCGTGGATCGTATGGAGTGTTTTTTATCTGACTTGTGCCCCGAGTGTAACTGATGCGGCGGCCCCTTCAAGGCAGATCGGCTGCGCTGCCGGCAATCAGCCGACGACCGCAACGACGCTATCGGTTTGGCAGGATTTCGTCCCAGGGCGGCGTGTGGCCGATCCGCTGCGCGAGGTATTCGACCAGGGCTCTGACGCGATGCGGCACGTAGCGATTGCTCGGAAAGACGGCATAGATCCCCAGCTCCGGGGTGCGGAACGCCGGCAGCAGGATGTCCAGCGTGTGTTCGCGCACCGCAGCTTCGACGATGAAGGTGGGGAGGTGGGTAATGCCGAGCCCGCCTACCGCGGCGGCGAGCAGGGCATCGCCGCTGTTGGCTTCGAGGCGTCCGGCCACCGGAAACCATTCCGTTTTGCCGTCGATGAGGAAGGGCCAGCCTGAACGCGAAGCGAGCACATAGCCGAAGCATTCGTGCTTGATCAGGTCGCGGGGATGGCGGGGACGACCATGGCGTTTCACATAGTCGGGTGCGGCCACGACGACACCGCGGCTGCTGCCGATCTTGCGCGCCACATCGCCCGGTTCAAGCCGGTCGCTGATGCGGATGGCGAGATCGAATCCGCCTTCGATCAGGTTGGTGCGGCGATCGCTGAATTCCAGCTCGATCGAGATGTCCGGGTTGGCGGTCATGAAGTCGCCGAACATCGGCATCAGCTGGCGGATGCCGAAGGAGAACGGCAGGGTGATACGCAGATGGCCGCGCGGCGCCTGGCTGTCCTCGGTCAGGCCGGCTTCGGCGGCGTCCACCAGCCCGAGGATCTCGCGGCTTTTTTCCAGGTAGGTGGCGCCGGCCGAGGTGAGGCTCAGGCGCCGCGTGCTGCGGGCCAGCAGCTTGGTGCCGAGATGCGCCTCCAGCGCCGCCACCTGCCGCGTCACCACCGAGCGCGCCACGTTCATCTGCTGCGCCACGGCGGAAAAGCTGCCGAGCTCGGCCACCCGCACGAAGAGCCGCATGCCGTCGAGTCGATCCATGAATGCCTCCATTCCATTGTTGCCCATACGGCAACAATAATTTGCGAAATGTAGCCTATTTCCGGACCGCCGGCTTGCGTACAGTGAACCTATCGTATCCGCCCGCACTCAGGAGTTCATTCATGGATCAAACAGCCAGCCCTTCATCCGGAAACCCGATGAGCATTTTTTTGAAGCCTCACGCGAAGCACATCGCGGCGGCCGCAGGCCTGGCCGCCGGCCTGCTGGCCGCCGGCGCCCACGCAGCCGAATTCAACCAGCTCCAGCCCGACAAGAGCGCGGTGACGTTCGCCTACAAGCAGATGAACGTGCCGATGGACGGACGCTTCCAGCGCTTCAGTGGCCGCATCAATTTCGACCCGGCGAAGCCGGCGGCAGCCCAGGCCGAAATCGCCATCGAACTCGCCAGCATCGATACCGGTTCCCCCGAGGGCAACGACGAGGTGGCGGGCAAGCTCTGGTTCAACACCAAACAGTTTCCCGTCGCGCGCTTCGTGTCCACCTCGATCAAGCCGCTGGGCAACAACCGCTTCGAGGTGGCAGGCAGGATGAGCATCAAGGGCCGCACCCTTGACGCGAAAACGCCGGCCACGTTCAGGCAGACAGGCAATCTCGGCGTGTTCGAAGGCAGCTTCGTGCTGAAGCGCGCCGACTATGGCATCGGCGAAGGCATGTGGGCCGACTACGGCACCGTCGCCAACGACGTGCAGATCAAATTCCGGCTGGTTGCCGCTGCGGCAGCCGGCAAGAAGTAGTGCGTCCCATCCCCCATTCACCCAGGAGAAACCCCATGAAGAAACTCGCCATCGCCCTTGCCTTCGCTTCCTTCGCCGCCAGCGCCTTCGCCGCGCCGGAAACCTACGTCATCGATACCACGCATACCCAGCCGCGCTTCGAGTACAACCACTTCGGCTACTCCAACCAGGTGCACAGCTTCGACAAGACCAGCGGCACGATCGTGTACGACAAGGCCGCCAAAACGGGCTCGGTGGACGTCACCATCGACGCCAGGTCGGTGAACACCGGCTATCCCCTGCTGAACGAGCACATCCAGGACGAGGATTTCTTCGATACCGCGAAGTACCCGACCATCACGTTCAAGTCGACATCGGTGAAATTCGACGGCGACAAGCCGGTGTCGGTCGACGGCAACCTGACGATCAAGGGCATCACCAAGCCGGTGACGCTGACCGTCACCTCGTTCCAGGCGATGCCGCATCCCATCATGAAGAAGGACGCGATCGGCGCCAACGCGGTGACCAAGATCAAGCGCACCGAATTCAACATGGGCAAGTACGCGCCCTATGTGTCCGATGACGTGACCCTCGAGATCCCGATGGAAGCGGTCGCGGTCAACAAACAGTAAACGCCGCCGCTTCTGGCGGAGAATGGAGTCCGATATGTCTCGCCTGCCCGTCGTGTTCGTGTCCCACGGCGCCCCCGATGCCCTGCTGAAGGCGCCGGAGGCCGTGGCCTGCTGGCGCGGGATCGGCCGGGACCTTCCCCGGCCGGCGGCGATCCTCGCGATCTCGGCGCACTGGGAGGCGCGCCAGCCCACGGCCAGCCTGTCCGGTGCGCCGGAAACGATCCACGATTTCTCGGGTTTCTCGCCGGTACTGCATGCCATGCAGTATCCCGCACCGGGCGCGCCGGCACTGGCCGAGCGCGCCGTCGCCCTGCTGTCCGCTGCCGGCATGGCGGCCGAACTGCATCCCGGCCGCGGGCTCGATCACGGCGCCTGGGTGCCGCTGTCAGCAATGTTTCCGCAGGCCGACGTGCCGGTCACGCAGCTCTCGCTGGTGCGCAATGCCGGTCCGGCTACGCATGTCGCGCTGGGGCGGGCGCTCGCCCCGCTGCGCAACGAAGGCGTGCTCATCGTCGCCACCGGTTCGATCACGCACAACTTCGGCTGGCTGGACTGGCACGCGGCAGACGGCCAGGCGCCGCTGCCGCAGGCACAAGCCTTTGCCGACTGGGTGGCTGAGCATGCGTCGTCCGGCGACGCCGCGGCCCTGCTGGACTATCGTGCCGCGC
>DATCTE010000095.1:0-5277 GCA_036568085.1 Thiobacillus sp. | reverse complement strand
AGGCGGCGGTGCGGAATTCGACGTTCTTCATGGTCAGGCGCCCCCCGTCGTCCAAGGCGTGGCCGTGGACGCGTATTCCAGCAGCAGCGGCTCGAAGGCTTGCGGAATGCCAGCGATTTTCGCTTTCAGCGCAGGCAGGTCCTCCGAGCCATGCTGGCTTTTCCAGCGCCGTGCCTGCGTCAGCAGCGGCATCCGGATCAGGCGCAGGGCCGGCGCGCCGAGCTTCACCAGCGTCATGCCCTGGCGATAGATGTCCAGCAATGCCGCCAGCAGCGCGTACTGCTTCTCCGGAGAAGCGAAGCTGTCCACTTCATCAGTGGCCGCCTGCTGCAGCAGGCCTTCCTTGATCAGGCTCGCTGCCTCCAGCGTCCAGCGCTGTTCGGACGACAGTGCCTCGACACCGACCAGGTTGACGATGCGCTGCAATTCCTCCGACGCGGCGAGCAGGTCCAGCGCTTCTGCGCGAGCGGATTCCCAATTCGGATCAACGTTTTGCGCCCACCACTTCGCAGCCGACTTCACGTAGCCGGAGAAGCTTTCCAGCCAGTCGACCGCCGGGTAGTGGCGCGCGTCGGCCAGTTCCTTCGACAGCGCCCAGAAGGTCTGGATGATCTCTTTCGTGTGGCTGGTGACCGGCTCGGAAAAATCGCCGCCGGGCGGCGACACGGCGCCGATGATCGTCACCGATCCGTGGTCGCCGGCGAAGGTTTCCACCCGTCCGGCGCGCTCGTAGAAGGCGGCCAGGCGCGAGCCGAGATAGGCCGGATAACCCTCCTCCACCGGCATCTGTCCCAGGCGCCCGGACACTTCGCGCAGGGCCTCGGCCCAGCGGCTGGTGGAATCGGCCACCATGACCACGTCGTAGCCCTGGTCGCGGAAATATTCGGCCAGCGTGATGCCGACGTAGATTGACGCCTCGCGCGCAACCACCGGCATGTTGGAGGTGTTGGCCACCAGCAGCGTGCGCTCCATCAGCGGGCGGCCGGTGTATGGGTCTTTCAGCTCCGGCAGGGATTCGAGCACGTCGGTGAGCTCGTTGCCGCGCTCGCCGCAGCCCACGTAGATGACGATCTGGGCGTTGCACCAGCGCGCGATCTGCTGCTGCAGCATGGTCTTGCCGGCGCCGAAGGGGCCGGGAATAGCCGCCTTGCCGCCCTTCAGCAGCGGATAGAAGGTATCGAGGATGCGCTGACCGGTGATCAGCGGCGCCACGGCATGGTCGCGCTGCCTGAACGGGCGCGGCGTGCGCACCGGCCAGCGATGGAACAGATACAGTTTTTCGATGCGACCGTCGGCGAGCCTCACCCGGCCGATCACGTCCTCCACCGAGTGGTCGCCCTCCGGCGCCAGTTCCAGCAGTTCGCCATGCAACAACGGAGGTGTCAGGATGCGGTGCCGGATCGATTCGGTTTCCTGCACGGTGCCCAGGACGTCGCCCCCGGCAAGCACCGCGCCGGCGCGACGTTGCGGATCGGGGACGAAGTGCCAGCGCTTGTCGCGCGGCAGCGAAGGCACCGCAACACCGCGCGCGATGCGGTCGCCGCTCAGGTCCCGCATCGCCTGCAGCGGGCGCTGCACGCCGTCGAAAATGCCGCCCAGCAGCCCCGGCCCGAGTTCCACCGACAGCGGCCAGCCCAGGCCTTCCGCGACCTCGCCGGGACGCAGCCCGGTGGTGTCCTCATACAACTGCGCCAGCGCGGTGTCGCCGTCACGGCCGATGACTTCGCCGACCAGGCCCATGCGTCCGACCCGCACCTGCTCGCCGAGCACCGTCTGCGGCAGTTCGAGTGTGACCAGGGGGCCGTTGATTTCGAGGATTTTGCCCATGTATTTCCTTAAATGCGTGAGGCGTGAGCGGGGAGCGGGAAGCAGTTAAACCCCGGGTTGCTAGCGCCATCCATTACCGCTCCCTGCTTGCTGCTCACCGCTTACGCTTTCATCCATGCATCAGCGTTCCGAGGTCGGGTGCGCTGGCGAGCAGGCGTTCCATCGCCACGCGTGCCAGCTCGTCGGCGAGACGCTCCTGGCGTGCCTCGAAGGTCTGGTCGAGCTGGGCCCGATTGTCGGCCAGGCGCACGCGGAGGCCACCTTCGCTCGGACGTCCGTGGCTGGCAAGCGTAATCGTCCGACCCGGCGCGGCACGCGCAAGCATGTCATTCCACCGCGGCGCCAGACGTTTTTCGTCTTCGGGCCGGACTTCCGCCACCAGGTCGCCCGGTGGCAATGCCTGCGCCGCCGTCGCCAGCCAGGCTTCGAGCACGCCCAGATAGCGCGTCTCGTCCTGCACCAGTTGCCGGAACGCGGTCTTGACCTCGGACAGCGCGGATTCGGTGAGCGCCCAGCGCAGCCGGTCGAGCTCGGCGGCCAGTCGCGTTTCTGCCGCCTGGGTTTGGCGCCGCACCAGCCGCTCAGCCTCGACCTTGGCGGCCAGCACTTCGTGCTCGCCAGCCCGCTTCAGTTTGTCGGCTGACTCGGCGAGCATGTGCGCACGCGCCGATTCGGCGTTCTGCAAAAGCTCGCGTGCCAGCGTCTCGGCCTGCTGAAGCAGTGCCTGCTCGAGTTGGGAGACCTGCGCATCGGCTTCCATTCTTTCTCCAGATTCAAAATCTTGCGAGGCAAGGTTCAAGTAACACGATTCAAGAAAAGTCTCAGCATTTGCCTTGCATCTACTTCAACGCATCCGGCCCCAGCACCGCACGCACCACTTCGTCCACCGCCGGTGCGTAATCCTGCGGCGAGGGCAAGGGCGGCAACTCGGTGATGACGATGCGCCCCCCTTCGTTGCGCAGGCGATTGAGCCAGGGGCCAGCGGCGTGAGCCAGCGTGCTTTCCAGCAGCACCAGCGCCGCGTCGCCACTACGGGCAAGCTGCTCCAGCACGGTTTCCACGGTGGCGGGATCGGCATCGGCATGGACCTCGGCGCCGATGAGGCTGAAGCCGTCGGCGAGACCGGCGCTGCCCAGCACCACCAGGCGGGCGCCGTTGGAGGGAGCGTCGCGTGGGGACGGCATCGCTCAGAGTTTGCCGAGCATCAGGATCGACATGACCAGGCCGTAAATCGCGATCCCCTCGGCCAGTCCCATGTAAACCAGGGTGCGACCGAACATTTCCGGTTTCTCGGCCATCACCGCCAGCGCCGCGGAGCCGATCGGTCCCAGCGCC
This sequence comes from Thiobacillus sp., assembly GCA_036568085.1. Lineage (GTDB taxonomy): Bacteria > Pseudomonadota > Gammaproteobacteria > Burkholderiales > Thiobacillaceae > Thiobacillus. The sequence goes on along the minus strand of DATCTE010000095.1, from coordinate 2,115 downwards.
ATCGCCGCGGCAATGGCCGCCAGGCCGGTCGGCAAGCCGATGCCGAGCAAGGCCAGACCCTGCCCCAGGGTGATTTCCCGCGCCGCCGTCGCGGTCGCCTCGGCCGCCATGACCTCCTGCACGCCCATCAGCATGACGCTGGCGACACCCAGGCCGAACAGCGCCAGATTGACCAGCAGGCCGCCCTTGAGCCAGCCGGCCGATACGCGTCGCGGCTTCAGCGTCAGCCAAAGGCCCGCGCCCAGCGTCGCCGCCACGGGCAAACTCATCAATACAATCATCCAAGCCATGTTTTCTCCTTTTGTGGTGAACGGTGAGCGGTAAGCAGTGAACGGGAACCGCCTCACTACTTACTGCTCACTACTCACGCCTTCCCAATCCGCAACGGCACGAACTCCCTTCCATCCCCGCTGAAAAAGCGCGAGAACCCCTCGAAATACATCAGGCGCAGCGCCTGGATCGCCACGATGCCGCCTTCCAGCACGATGATGACGATATTGCCCAGCACGAGGGTGATCCCATGACCGGCCGCATCGAGGCCGTGGGCCAGGGTAAACACCGCCAGCGCCAGCGCCACATGGTTGAGGCTGAAAGCCGCCACGCGCATGAACGACAGCGTATTCGAAAACAGGTTGATGGCGGTTTCCAGCGTCTCGATGAGGGTCACCAGGATGCGTTCGCCCAGGGCGGCCCGCGCCTCGTGCCATTTGTATGCGGCCACCACGACGATGCCCAGTCCCGCCAGCATCGCGGCAGGCCGGGCGAGATCCAGCACACCGGCCCAGCTCGCCAGCACGCCGACCGCGCCGAGATAGAACGCCAGCCCGGCGAGGCCCGCTGAATCGAACAGGGCTTCGCTGGCGCGGCCGGCCACCCCCTTGTTGAACGCATTGGCCAGCAGCGTGAACACGATGAAACCGACGCCGAACGCCACCGCAATCGTCAGCACGCGTATCGGGTCATGCAGCGGCGACAGCCACAGCGGCTTGAGAATATCCTCGAAGCCGAAAATGCTGCCGTAAAGCAGGCCGAACAGCATCGACACGGCGCCTGCCCCGATCCCCACCCAGGCCATGCGGCCGAGACGTCGCGCAAACGCCAGCGACAACAGCACGATCGCCGCGCCGTGCCCGACATCGCCGAACATCGCGCCGAACAGCAGCAGGTAGGTGAGGGCGAACGGCAGCACGGGATCGAACTCGCCGTAGCGCGGCACGCCGTAGCTTTTCACCAGCGGCACGTAGGGCCTGAGCCAGCCCGGGTAGCGCACCAGCGACGGCACCTCGGCGATGTCCCGTGGAGACGGCTCGCGCAGATCGAGCCAATAGCGGCCGTGAAAACGCGCATCCAGGGTTTCGCGCAGCGCGTCCAGCTGGCGCTTGGGCACCCAGCCCGCGAGCACGGCCAGTCCTCCTTTGCCGCGCACGCCAGTCACTGCAGCCTCGGCCAATGGCCTTGCGAGGGCGAGACGCAGCCGCGCTTCGTGCAGGCGCGGGCCGAACTGTTCGCGCAGGCCGTCCCTGACCTGGCAGGCGGCGCCGGACTGCGTATTCAGTCGGGCACGCTCGGCCTCCAGCCAGGCGCGGGCCGCCTGCGGATGGGTGCGCAATTCGTCCGGCACCGGCAACTCGCGCCAGCCCGCCTGGGCCAGCAGGCCGCGCACCTCGTCGTGACGGGCGCGCGGACCGGCAATCACCGCAAATACCTGTTCGTCGCTCTGATCGAAGCGCGAAACCAGATGCCCGGTCATGGCCAGCGCCTCGGTCACCCGTTTGAGTTCCGCCGCCGGCAGGCTGCCGATATTCACCGCCAGCAGGCTGTCGGCCCGCAGCAGATGCGCGAGATTCACGTTCAGCCCTTCCAGTTTGGCCAGCGTGTCTTCCAACGCGCCGAGATGACTGCGTGCCTCCGCGATCTGCGCCTCGTTCTCGTGGCACTCGGAACAGGCGATCCACACGTCCTTCAGCCAATGGTTCAATTCCTCCAGGTCGGCGAGCGACGGGGCCTCGGCCGCCTCAGGCAGTTCCAGGGGGCCGGTGTCGCCGCACGCTTCCAGGAGCTTGGTCAGGCGGGCCTCGGCTTCGAGCCAGGCTTCGCGATAGGCGGCAGCAGGCG
>DATCTE010000094.1:0-2864 GCA_036568085.1 Thiobacillus sp. | reverse complement strand
GTCGAGATGGTAGATGCGCTCGATGGTGGTCTCCCCTGCCGCAACCAGCCCGGCCAGCACCAGGCAGGCCGAGGCACGCAGGTCGGTGGCCATGACGATGGCGCCGTCCAGCCGCGGCACGCCGCGCACCAGCGCCGTGTGGCCCGACACCTCGATATTGGCGCCCAGCCGCCGCAGTTCCTGCACATGCATGAAGCGGTTCTCGAATATGGTTTCGGTGACGCTGGCCGCGCCTTCGGCGATGGTGTTCATCGCCATGAACTGTGCCTGCATGTCAGTGGGGAAAGCGGGATGCGGCGCGGTGCGCACATCCACCGCCTTCAGCTTGCCGTCGGACTCGATCTCGATCCAGTCGCTGCCCACCTCGATCTTCGCGCCGGCTTCGCGCAGCTTGCTCATGACCGCGTCGAGCGTGTCGGGCTGGGCGTGGGTGGTGCGCACCCGGCCGCCGGTCATCGCAGCGGCGACCAGGAAGGTGCCGGTCTCGATGCGGTCGGCCATCACGGAATACTCCGTACCGTGCAGCTTGTCGACGCCGTGCACGGTGATGACGTCGCTGCCGGCGCCTTCGATGCTGGCGCCCATCGCGATCAGGCAATTCGCCAGGTCGACCACCTCGGGTTCGCGCGCGGCGTTTTCCAGCACGGTGGTGCCCTCGGCCAGCGCAGCGGCCATCATCAGGTTCTCGGTGCCGGTCACGGTGACCAGATCCATCACGATGCGCGCACCCTTGAGGCGCTTGCAGCGCGCATGGATGTAGCCGTGTTCGATGCTGATGTCGGCCCCCATCGCCTGCAGGCCCTTGATGTGCAGGTCGACCGGGCGCGAGCCGATGGCGCAGCCGCCCGGCAGGGACACGCGCGCCTCGCCGAAGCGTGCCAGCGTCGGCCCCAGTACCAGGATGGCGGCACGCATGGTCTTCACCATTTCGTAGGGCGCTTCCTTGTGCGGAATGGACTCGCCGGACAAGGTAACGTGGTTCTTGTCGTCCAGCGTGACGCGCACGCCCATGTGGCCGAGCAGCGCCAGCATGGTGCTGATGTCCTTGAGATGCGGCACGTTGCCGAGCTTCAGCGGCTCGGCGCTGAGCAGACTGGCGGTCAGGATCGGCAGCGCGGCATTCTTGGCGCCGGAAATGCGCACCTCACCGGCGAGCGGATTGCCGCCGTGGATCAGCAGCGCATCCATTCAGCGTGCGGCCCAGTCTTCGGGGGTATAGGTCTTCATCGACAGCGCGTGGATCTCTGCGTGCATGCGCGTGCCCAATGCGTCGTACACCAGGCGATGCTGCTGGATCATGTTCTTGCCGCTGAAGGCCGGGCTGACGATGACCGCCTGGAAATGCTGGCCGTCGCCGTCCAGCTCGATGTGGTCGCACGGCAGTTTCTCGGTGATCCAGCCTTTGATGTCGTCGGGAGTAACCATGCTGCTTGCCTCGCTATATCTTGCTCAACCTAGTGTCTGAGTTTGTAGCCGCTCTTCAGCAGCATCAGAGTGAGGGCGGATATTGCCACAAAGCAGGCCCCGGCGACCAGCAGGCCGAGTCCGGGATCGGTGTCGGACTGGCCGACGAAGGCATAGCGGAAGCCGTCGATCAGGTAGAACACCGGATTGACGCGCGACACGGCCTGCCAGAAGGGCGGCAGCGAGTTGATCGAGTAGAACACACCGGACAGGAAGGTCAGCGGCAGGATCAGGAAGTTCTGGAATGCCGCCAGCTGGTCGTATTTTTCCGCCCAGATCCCCGCCACGATGCCGACCGCGCCCATGATGGCGCAGGCCAGCAAGGCATACGCCAGCAACCAGCCCGGGTGCGGTATCTGGAACGGGGCATACCACAGGGTCACGGCCCATACGCCGAGCCCGACGATCAGCCCGCGGATCACAGCCGCACCGAGGTAGGCGAGAAAGAACTCCAGGTAGGACAGCGGCGGCAGCAGCACGAACACGATGTTGCCCTGCATTTTCGACTGGATGAGGCTGGACGAGCTGTTGGAAAACGCGTTCTGCAGCATGCTCATCATCACCAACCCCGGCACCAGGAAGCTGGTGTAGGAGACGCCAGGATAGACCTGGACGTGTTCCTCCAGCACGTGCGAGAAGATCAGCAGGTACAGGAGCGCGGTCACCACCGGGGCGACCACGGTCTGCACCATCACCTTCCAGAAGCGCAGCAGTTCCTTGTAAAACAGTGCCGAGAGGCCGCTCATGTGCGCTTCATGATGTCGGTGAAGACATCCTCCAGGTCGGGTTCCTGCAGCTGCATTTCGAGCACGTGGGTCCCCACGCCACGTAGGTCGGCCAACAGGGTTTCCAGCTCACGGTAGTCGCTGAAATTCATACGCCAGCTGCCGCCAGCGTCATGCAACAGGCGAGTCTGCCAGGCGGCCGGTATGGTTTCCGTACTCAGACGTAGCTGGGCGCAATGCTCGTTGGTCAGTTTCAAAAGATTGCGCGTAGCATCCAGCGCCACGACGCGCCCGCTTTTCAGCATGGCAATGCGGCCGCACAGCGCCTCGGCCTCTTCCAGGTAATGCGTGGTCAGGAGGATGGTGTGCCCCTCGCCATTGAGGCGGCTGACGAATTCCCACAGCGAGCGGCGCAGGTCGACGTCCACCCCGGCGGTCGGCTCGTCGAGCACGATGACCGGCGGCTTGTGCACCAGCGCCTGCGCCACCAGCAGGCGGCGCTTCATGCCGCCCGACAGGCTCTGCGTGTTCTTGTCGGCATGCGGGGTGAGATCGAGGTGATGCATGATCTCGTCGATCCAGCCGTCGTTGTGCTTGAGGCCGAAATAGCCGGACTGGATGCGCAGCGTCTCGCGCACGTTGAAGAAAGGATCGTAGACCAGCTCCTGCGGCACT
>DATCTE010000093.1:0-3458 GCA_036568085.1 Thiobacillus sp. | reverse complement strand
CAGTGGACGAAGCTTTCCACGCTGGTTTCGATGATCGCCTCGGCCTGCGCCACCTGCGCCACGCGGTTATCCATGCCTTCGCGCACCACCTGGCCGAGGTCGTCCACGCTGTAGAGGAAGACGTCGTCCATGTCGGCGACTTCCGCTTCGACGTCGCGCGGCACTGCCAGGTCGACGATGAAGATCGGGCGGTGGCGGCGCTGCTTGATCGCGCGCTCCAGCATGCCCTTGCCGAGGATGGGCAAGGGGCTCGCGGTCGAGGTGATGATGATGTCGTAGTCGGGTAGCTCCTCGGGCAGCGCGGTGAGCGGGATCACCCCGGCGTTGAAGCGCTCGGCCAGCGGACGCGCGCGTTCGGCGGTGCGGTTGGCCACCGTCATGCGGCGCGGGTGCTGCGCGGCAAAGTGGGTGATGCACAGTTCGATCATCTCGCCGGCGCCGATGAACAGACAGGCCTGATCCCTGATGCTGGGAAAGATGCGCTCAGCGAGCCGTACCGCGGCGGCGGCCATCGACACCGAATTGGCGCCGATCTCGGTGCTGGTGCGCACTTCCTTGGCGACCGAGAAGGTGCGCTGGAACAGCTTGTGCAGCAGGAGGCCGAGGGTACCGGCCTCTTCGGCGGCGGCGACCGCCTGCTTCATCTGGCCGAGGATCTGGGTCTCGCCCAGCACCATCGAATCGAGTCCGGCAGCGACGCGGAAGGCATGCTGTGCCGCCTGTTCACGCGGCAGCGTATACAGGTAGGGCGCGAGCTCACGCCGCTCGATATGGTGAAAGTCGGCCAGCCATTGCGCCACGGCATCGGGGGAGGGCGTGTTGACGTACAACTCGGTGCGGTTGCAGGTCGACAGGATGGCGACTTCGGAGGCCCGCTGGCTCTGCGTCAGTTCATGCAGCGCCTGCACCAGTTTTTCAGGGCCGAACGCCACCTGCTCGCGGATCGCGAGGGGCGCAGTGTGATGGTTGACCCCGAGGGTGAGAAGCTGCATGACGGCAGTTGGCCGAAAAACGAAGACCGCTATTTTACCCGCTCCCGCTACTGCGGGCGCGCGGGAAAGCTCAGGCGGTCGTAATAGCGTCCGCGATAGAGCAGGCGGCGGTGTTCGGGTGTGTCGGAGAACGCGCTGCGGGTGTGCAGCACGTTGTTGCAGATGAGGCCCATGCCGGGATTCAAGCGCGCAGTGAGGATGTATTCCGAGCTGGCGAGAATCTCGGCCAGGGCTTTGACGGCGGCCTGCGTGACGGCATCGCCTTTCCATACGATCGAGCGGGTGCGTGCGGTGTAGCGCATGTAAAGAAAGCCTTGTCCGGGGTCGACCGCAAACACCGGCCCGCTCTGCTCGGGGCGGGCGACGTTGTCCTCGTCCATGCGCGCAGGGATGGTCATCGCATCGGACTGCATCAGGGCGGCGACGTAATCGGGATTGACGTCACGCAGCTGGATGTAGGCGATTTCATGGTCGAGCAGCGCGTTCTCGCCGCCGGATTCGGCGTTCTGCGCACAGTGCAGGGTCATGCCGAGGATGCGACGGTCGAGCGCGTTGTAGTAGCCGTCGGTATGCCAGTTGATCGGCTTGTGGGTGTAGGGGATGAAGTCGCCACGCACACCGCTGCCTTCGTCGCCAGCCGGGGTGATGCTGGACAGGCCATCCTCGTCGGCGAGGTAGTTGCCTTCCAGGCGAACGAGGCCGAGCTGCTGTGCCAGTTGATGCGGAATCGACTTGTCGGCAGCGGGCAGGTGCGGTGCGCTGTAGATGGCCATGTTGGCACGCGCGCAGCACGCTTCGAGCGCACGGGTTTCGCCTGCCGTGAGATGCCGCGGATCGGCCAGCGGCACGACCAGGTCGTCGACGCTGCGCGGATAGGCGGCGAGCTTGGCATCGCGCCAGGCGCGGTAGCCGGTGTCGTTGCCCAAATCGAAAGGCGAGTTCGCCATGCCGCGCCTTACTCCGGCGGCAGCATGTCGGGCGAGCCAAAACCGCGCTTGACCGGCGCATCGGACAGCAGGCCCTTGAAGCTCTTTCTGACCGTGCCCATCATCTCGGGCATTTCGATGTCCATGATCTGATCCATGATCCAGGTCTTGTCGTTGTCGCCCATCTCGTCGCGGATCTGCAGGCCGAGGAAACGCAGCGCCGGGAAGCTGGCCTTCTCGTCGTCAGGGAACTCGAACTCGGCGTAATCGTTGAAACGCCGGTTGAGGAAGTCGATGAACTCGGCCTTGAAATTGCGGCTGGGGTCGGGGCCGACCACGCTGATGATGTTCTCTTCCATCACTTCGCCCAGCCGGTTGGCGACCGCCTGCAGTACCGCGACGCGGCGTTCCGGGGTCAGCGTTGCGTAGGCCATGCGGTCGCAGTAGTGCACCAGGAAGGCGAGGAATTCGGCGATCAGCTTGAAGCCGCGCGCCGGGGTGATGATGTCGTAGTTTTCGCGACCGAGATTGTCGACGGCCTTGTCGGCAACGCGCCAGGTGGTGGTAGCGACGGCACCGGCAATTTCTTCGGCGCTGCGCTCCCCGTCCTTCTTGAACCAGACAGTTTTGACACGGATGGGCATGGCCATGATTATTCTCCTGTGGCGACGGGGCGGGCTGGATCGGTGATCCACTCGCTCCACGAACCGGGGTAAAGCCGTGAACCGGGAAGGCCGGCGATTTCCATTGCCAGAATGTTGTGGCAGGCGGTGACGCCGGAACCGCACATGTGGATCACCTGCCAGGCCGGCTTGCCCTTGAGCAGCGCCTGGTAGTTCTCGCGCAGCGCCTCGGGCGGCAGGAAGGTGCCGTCCACGTCGAGGTTTTCGTCGAACTGATAATTGATGGCGCCGGGCACGTGTCCAGCCACCGGATCGAGGGGTTCGAACTCGCCACTGAAGCGGCGATCGGGGCGCGCATCGAGGATGAGCTGTTCGCCGGTTCGCGACGCGTGCAGGACTTCGTCCGCCGCCACGATCTGGGTGGGCTCGGGTAGGCACGCGCAAGCGCCCCGATGCGGCGCGGGAACCTCGGCATCGACCGGGCGCTTTTCGCGCGTCCATTTCGGATAACCGCCGTCCAGCAGGGCCACGCCGGGGTGGCCAAGCCAGCGCAGCATCCACCACAGCCGGCCGGCCATAGCGCCGTAGCTGTCGTCGTACACGACGACCTGCTTGTTGACCCCGACGCCCCACTGGCAAAGTTTTTCGGTCAGTACGCGCGGATCGGGCAGGGGGTGCCGTCCGGTGGTTTCGCTGACGGGAGCGGAGAGGTCATCGTCCAGATGCACGTAGCGTGCACCCGGGATATGTGCTTTCTCGTAAGCCTGACGGCCTGCCCCCGTGTCGGTGAGGGTGAAGCGGCAGTCCAGAACGACCCAGTTCGGATCGTCCAGATGCGCGGCGAGGTCTTCAGTGGTAACGAGGGTATTGGAAAACATGGTTGGTGCTGTGAGAAGGGCCTGGGGAAAAGCGGGCAG
>DATCTE010000092.1:0-3137 GCA_036568085.1 Thiobacillus sp. | reverse complement strand
GCTTCTACGACCTGATGGACGAGGATCCCGATTACTACGGCATCCGCAAGCTGCACCCGGCCGACCTCGGTGAATCGCGCAACAAACTCTTCTGGTTCCTGTCCGGCTGGACCGGCGGTCCGCCGGAATACACCGACCGCTTTGGTCACCCCTTCCTGCGCCGCCGCCATATGCCCTTTGTTATCGGCGAAGCCGAGCGCGACCAGTGGATGGGGTGCATGATTCGCGCGATGCAGGACGTGGGCGTGGATGCCGCCATGCAGCAGGAACTGGTCGCGGCTTTCTTCAAGACCGCCGATTTCATGCGCAACCAGCCGGGATGAAGATGAAGCGGCTGATCGGCTGGAGCGCGCTGTTCGCTGTGCTGGCTGCACTCATCGTGTTGCCCTGGCTGATGCTGGATGACACCCCGGCGGCCGAGCCGCCGGCGCAATTCCGCCGCACCGACCTCGCCTGGATCAAATCGCTGTTCGAGAAGCATGACCCGCGCGGGCAGACGCCCGATGTGGTCCAGAGCATCCAGCTCGACGAGGCCGACCTCGACCGGCTGCTCAATTACGCCGTCGAACTGCGCCGTGTCAGCGGCATTTCCGCCGAACTCACCCCGGGACTGGCCACGCTCACCGCCACGCTGACCGTTCCGCCGAATCCGTTTGGGCGCTACCTCAACATCACCGCCGACGTCGCCGAGGCGCCCGGCGGCATCCGCATCCAGAGCCTGCAGCTCGGCAGCCTGCCGCTTCCGGGCGCGCTGGCCGACTGGACGGCGCGCCTGGCGCACCGCTGGCTGCTTCGTGACAAAACCTACGCCGCGCTGGCCGATGCGTTTTCCCAAGTGAGCTTCGACGAGAACCAGGCCACCCTGGATTACCGCTGGCGTCCCGAACTGCTGACCCGGATCGAACGCAAAAGCGCCGAACTGCTGATCGCGCCGGAAGACCAGGCCCGCATGCTGGCCTATGCCGCCAAACTGGACGCCCTGCTGAAACCCCACCCACGCGGCAGCACGGTGCCGCTGGTAAGTATCACCGGACCGCTGTTTACCTACGCCCTGCAAACTGGCAACGATGCACGCGAGGAAAACCGCGCCGCCCTCACCGCCCTGGCCGCGTATCTGGGGGGAATCAGCCTGCCCAAACTGCTGGAGGGCGACAGCCACTCGATTCGCCGGGCGCCGCGCGTACTCCTGTCGATCCACGGGCGGCGCGACTTTGCCGAGCATTTCGTGATTTCCGCCGCGCTGGCGGCCAACGGCGGCAGCCGCCTGGCCAATGCCATCGGCCTGATCAAGGAAGAAGAAGACGCCGACAGGGGATCGGGGTTCAGTTTCACCGATCTCGCCAACGATCGCGCCGGCGTGAAGCTCGGTACGCGGGCGACCGGCGACGCCGCTGCCCGGGTGCGGCAGCTGCTGGCCACCGCCCGCAAGGATGCAGACCTGCTGCCGGATTTCCACGACCTGCCGGAATTCATGCCGCAGACCGAATTCGACCGTCGCTTCGGCCCGGTCGGCAGCGCACGCTACGAGCAGATGATCGACCGCATCGATGCTCGCCTGGCCGCCCACCGGCTTGCCCAATAAATAGTCAATAATCCCTGTTATAATGCTGGGTTTCCCCGAACCCAGACTCCGATCATGTCCCGCAAGCTCCGCAACATCGCCATCATCGCGCACGTCGACCATGGCAAAACCACGCTGGTCGACCAGCTCCTCAAGCAGTCCGGCACCTTCCGCGACAACCAGGCGGTTGACGAGCGGGTGATGGACTCCAACGACCTGGAAAAGGAACGCGGCATCACCATCCTGGCGAAGAACACCGCAATCACCTACGGCGACTACCACATCAACATCGTCGACACCCCCGGCCACGCCGACTTCGGCGGCGAGGTCGAGCGCGTGCTCGGTATGGTCGACGGCGTGGTGCTGCTGGTCGACGCCGTCGAAGGCCCGATGCCACAGACGCGCTTCGTCACCAAGAAGGCGCTGGCGCTGGGCCTGCGCCCCATCGTCGTGATCAACAAGGTGGATCGCCCGGGTTCACGTCCGAACTGGGTCGTGGATCAGACCTTCGACCTGTTCGACAAGCTCCACGCAACGGACGAACAGCTCGACTTCCCGATCATCTACGCGTCCGGCCTCAACGGCTGGGCCTGTCTCGACCTGAAAGACGCGCCGTCGAACGGCGGAAGCGCGGCCGACATGAAGCCGCTGTTCGACACCGTGCTCGCCCACGTGCCCACTCCGCCCGGCTCGGCCGACGCGCCGCTGCAACTGCAGATCGCCGCGCTGGACTATTCGACCTACACCGGCCGCCTCGGCGTCGGCCGCGTGCTGAACGGTCGCATCAAGCCCGGCATGTCGGTCGTGGTGATGAATCACGAGGAACAGGTCGCCACCGGCCGCATCAACCAGGTGCTCGGCTTCCAGGGACTGGATCGTATCCCGGTGAACGAAGCTGAAGCCGGCGACATCATCATCATCTCGGGCCTCGACGACATCGGCATCGGCGTCACCATTTGCGACAAGGACAATCCGGTCGGCCTGCCGGTCCTGCCGGTGGACGAACCGACGCTGAACATGGACTTCATGGTGAACACCTCGCCGCTCGCCGGCACCGAAGGCAAGTTCGTCACCAGCCGCCAGATCCGCGACCGCCTGGCCAAGGAACTGCTGGTCAACGTCGCGCTGCGGGTCGACGAGACCGGTGACGCCGACGTGTTCCGCGTCTCCGGCCGCGGCGAACTGCACCTCACCATCCTGCTGGAAAACATGCGCCGCGAAGGCTTCGAGATGGCCGTCGGCAAGCCGCGTGTGGTGTACAAGGAAATCAACGGCGAGAAGTGCGAGCCGTATGAAAACCTCACCATCGACCTGGAAGACGAACACCAGGGCGGCGTGATGGAAGAGATCGGTCGCCGACGCGGCGAACTGACCAACATGGAATCCGACGGCCGCGGTCGTACCCGCCTGGAATACCACATTCCGGCGCGCGGCCTGATCGGCTTCCAGTCCGACTTCATGACCATGACGCGCGGCACCGGCCTGATGAGCCACGTGTTCGACGACTACGGCCCGGTGAAAGCCGACCTGCCCGGCCGCCACAATGGCGTGCTGATCTCGCAGGACAACGGCGAAG
>DATCTE010000091.1:0-2282 GCA_036568085.1 Thiobacillus sp. | reverse complement strand
GGTCGATGAGGCGCGCGCGAAGGCCGGAGAGAAAGTCCAGCAACTCGGCGAGGACATGCAGAAACAGTGATTACCGCCCTGCGGCCACGGGAGTGCAGACAAGGCCGAAAAAAAGCCGGGTGCATCACGCACCCGGCCTTGGCGATCGAAACGACCAATCAGAACGTGTAGCTGTACATCAGCTGCCAGTTGATCTGGCTGTGCTCGATGGTCATGCCGCCGTTACCGAAAGGCGGGGTGGGGCCCGTTCCCGTCACCGACACCTGCGGCACATAGCTCAGCGCGAAATTCACGGTGGACTGCTTGCTGAAGGCATAGCCGAGGCCCGCCGTGTAATGGTTTTCGACGATTGCCGGCCACAGGTAGCTGACGAACTGATTCGGGATCGGATTCTTGCCATGGTTGTAGCCGATGCGGCCGGTCAGGGCATCGTTGAACTTGTAGGCGAGACCCAGCGACAGCACAATCTGGTCGTTCCAGTCCTGCTGGAAGGGGGCAACGACGGCGCCATTCTTGTAAATGGTCACGGTATTCATGCTGCTGCCCCACAGCACGTCCTTGACGTCGGCCGCGACCATGAGCCGGTCACTCGCCTGCCAGGCCAGACCCAGGCCAAGGGTGGCCGGCATGTCGAAGCCTTCCACCCTGTAGGCGCCGTCCTTGAGGTCGGGCAGGTTGCCTGCGGTCTGATAGACGCCTCCGACAGTGAACGCATCGTCGAGCTTGTAAGTGAAGCCGAGCTTGGCCGCCAGGCTGTAGCCTTTGGCGGCGCCGGTGAAGTCGCTGCCGTCCTTGAAGTTGATGCCGTATCCGCTCACCACCATGTCCATCCCGGCCCACACGACGTCGACGCTGCCGCCGATATTGAAGCGGTCATTGACGGCATAGGCCAGCGGGAAAATCACCCGGCCCACGCTCACCTGCGCCATGTCGCCGCTGGCGTATTCGGTGCCCATGCCGCCCTGGCCGTAGATCCCCGCGCCGTAGGTCAGCTTGCCCTGCTTTTTCGCGTAGCCGAATGCCGGCATGTAGAAGGCATCCGCTTTGGATTTGCCGATCCCCATGGACGTCTTGACGTCCGGCCCCACGAAACCGAGCATCACGTCGACCCGGCTGCCGTCCGCCATCAGGCCCAGCGTGGCCGGATTGTTCGCCATGGCGGCCGTGCCGTTGTCATAGGCCATGGACGCGCCGCCCATGCCCGCGGCGATAGGGCCATAACCCTCCATGAGCATGCCGTTGGTAGCCATGGCCAAACCGGGCACAGCCAGTCCCACCGCGGCAAGCGTGGCCGCGAGTTTATTGTGTTGCATTGGGGTCTCTCCTGAGGACGCGGCCGTATCGAGGCCGCTTGGTTTTAAAAATTAAGAAAAGTCGAAAATTCTAACGCATTAATGTAGCCAACCCGTCCAAGCTTGAACCCCTTCCCCTTAATTTCATTGTCTCCAGTGAAAAATTGCGACAAAAGCCCGCGCGGGTAGTGCGGTTACATTGCGTAACACCTCGTTACGCGCCCCAAACATGCCGTTTACATGACGTGCCTACAGTGCAGTTGTCCGCTGAGCCATCGATATCGGCGACACCCCTCAACTGAACAGGAGCACACCATGAAAATCACGCTGATGAAAACAACGCTCGCTCTGCTGACGCTGAGCACCTTCCTGGCCGCTACTAGCGCACAGGCCGACTGGAATCGCGATGGCCACGGCTACCGCCAAAGCCAGATATATGGCCAGCAGATCAATACGCGTCAGGAACGCCAGATGGATCGCATCCGGACTGGCCTGCACGACGGCAGCCTGACTCGCCGCGAATTTCGCGATTTGATGCATGAACAGCGCATGATTCAGGCCATGGAGCATCGTTTCCGTGCAGATGACATCATCGACGCTCGCGAATTCCGGCATCTCGACCGCGCGCTCGATACGGCCCGCTACGACATCCGGACAGAACGGCACGACCGTCAGGCGCGGTATGCCTATAACGCCGGGCGGTGGTCCAACTAGGCTGGCATGACACGCCGACTCGGCTGGACAGCGTTTCGTCGCCCAACCACAACGCGATAACCCCCAGGAGCGCGCAATGGCTGTCGCCATGCCACGATGGTGATCAACAGCGGCAACTGGACTTTCCGCCGCACCTGATCTGCTGCCGCTTCCGGGCCAGCGCCGCCAAGCCTGCTAAAATGCCGGCTTTGCGTCCTGGCCCTTTTTTGTGGCCTCAGCCATGTCCGCCCTCAAGAACGATACCTTTCTGCGCGCGCTGCTGCGCCAGCCCACCGA
>DATCTE010000090.1:0-3197 GCA_036568085.1 Thiobacillus sp. | reverse complement strand
GGTTTGCGTGAGCGTGCCGCGAAACAGCTCTTCCACGGCGATCACCCGGTTCTGTGCGTCGAGGAACACGCAGCAGAACACTTCGTATTCCTTGCCTCGCAGGATCAGCCGCAGATAGTCGCGTACGGCCGTGGGCGAGGTCAGCGCATCGCCTGCCAGCATGTCCTCGGCCAGCGTGCGCCGCGCCATTTCCATCACTGCCTGCAGCAGCGCGTACTTGGCTTCGCCGACGCCCGGGGCTTCGCAGGCCGATTTCTTGTCGGCCCGGCACAGGCCGCCCAGGCTGCCGAAGCGCCCGATCAGTTCGCGTCCGAGGTCGACCGCGCTTTTGCCGACCACGCCGGTACGCAGAAATACGGCGACCAGTTCGGCGTCGGTCAGGGTCGCGGCCCCCTGTTTCAACAGTTTCTCGCGCGGACGCGCGTCTTCCGGCCAGTCCCGAATCGCCATGACCCTTCCCCTCCCGTAGAATGTGCCATTTTCATGGAAAGCGGGCAGGGAATCGAGACCGTGTGGCTGGCAGGCAAAAAAATCATTCTGGGCGTGACCGGCGGGATCGCCGCCTACAAGGCGGCGGAGCTGTGCCGCCTGCTGGTCAAGGCCGGCGCCGACGTGCACGTGGCGATGACCGCTGCCGCGCAGCAGTTCGTCACCCCGCTGACCTTTCAGGCCCTGTCCGGCAAGCCCGTGCTGACGTCCTTGTGGGACGCCGCCAGTGGCGACGGCATGGAACACATCCACTTGTCGCGCGACGCCGACCAGATTCTGGTGGCGCCGGCCTCGGCCGATTTTCTGGCGAAGCTCGCGCACGGCCGCGCCGACGACCTGCTGACGACGCTGTGTCTGGCGCGCACCTGCAGGCTGGCGGTGGCGCCGGCAATGAACCGTGAAATGTGGGCGGCGGCACCGACCGGACGCAATCTTGAACAGCTGCAGGCGGACGGCGTGAATGTGCTGGGGCCGGCGGCGGGCGAGCAGGCCTGTGGCGAAACCGGCCTCGGCCGGATGCTGGAGCCGGCTGACATCCTGGCCGTCCTGTCGGGCTTGCTGGGCACAGGGCCGCTTGCCGGCAAGCGGGTCCTGATTACCGCCGGCCCCACTTTCGAGGCGGTCGATCCGGTGCGCGGGCTGACCAACCGGAGCTCCGGCAAGATGGGCTATGCGGTGGCGCAGGCAGCGGCCGAGGCCGGCGCCGCCGTGTGCCTGGTGTCGGGGCCGGCCTGCCTGGCCACACCGGCAGGCGTGCGCCGCGTCGACGTGCAAAGCGCGGCCGAGATGCGCGACGCGGTGCTGGGCGAACTGCCGAGCGACGTATTCATCGCGGTGGCGGCGGTGGCCGATTACCGGCCGGATGCCGCGGCGGCGCAGAAGATCAAGAAATCTACCGAGGGATTGACGCTGAATCTGGTCGCCAACCCCGACATTCTGGCCGAGGTCGCCGCCTTGCCCGATGCGCCGTTCTGCGTGGGATTCGCCGCCGAGACCGAGCGCCTGGCCGAGTATGCCGAAGCCAAGCGCTTGAAGAAGAAACTGCCGCTGCTGGTCGGAAACCTGGCGCAGGAGACGCTGGGGCAGGACAGCGCCGAACTGGTGCTGTTCGACGAGCAGGGGCAGCACCCATTGCCGCGGGCCGATAAATCAACCCAGGCGCGTGCCCTGATCCGCCACCTTGCCACTTTGCTCAACTGACGAAATCCCGACGAATATGAAGATGGATGTGAAGATTCTCGACGCCCGCCTGCGCGATCAGCTGCCGCATTACGCCACGCCAGGCTCTGCCGGACTCGATCTGCGTGCCTGCATCGATGGTCCGATCGTACTGGCGCCGGGCGAAACTCAACTGATTCCCACCGGCATGGCTATCCATCTGGCCGATCCGGGCTACGCCGCGCTGATCCTGCCGCGCTCCGGCCTCGGCCACAAGCACGGCATTGTGCTGGGCAACCTGGTGGGGCTGATCGACTCGGATTATCAGGGTCAGCTCATGGTGTCCGCCTGGAACCGCGGCCAGCAGGCGTTCGAACTGACGCCGATGGAGCGTCTGGCGCAGCTCGTCATCGTGCCGGTGGTGCAGGCCGTATTCAACGTGGTGGACGAATTTGCAAGCAGTCAGCGCGGCGAGGGCGGGTTCGGCAGCACCGGCCGCCAGTAGTGTCGGAATTCTTTACATTTGAGCAACAAGCGCACCCGGCGGGTCTACCTGCCGGGTGCGTGCATGTCAGGGCATGGAATTTGCTGTATTGAAGCCATGTCGGCGGGTGTCTGAAGCGTGGATGCCTGTCATTGCGGAGAAACAAATACTAAGAGGTTGGAGAGCCGGCTGGCGCAGTCATGCCCCATACGTCGATATCGCGGTTTGGCCTGATCCTGGCCGCAGCCCTGGTGCTGCTGGCAGGACTCGTCACGTCTGTGATTTATCTGACGCGGCCCCAGGCCCAGCCGGTGCCGGAAGAACTGGGCAATCCGGTGATGGCGACGCAGATCGAATTCCTCGCCGATGCCATGAAACGCAGCGCTGCGCGGATTGCCGCGCATCCGCAGACGCTGGCGTGTTTTGCCACGGCCGCGCCGGACGTATGTCAGGCGCAGGCAGCCAACCTGCAAGCCCTGAATCAGGATGCGACCGTGCTGTTCGTCACCGATGGCCAGCGCCAACTGCTGCCCGGTTTCCTGCCGGGCGACACGCGCCAGCTGCTGGCCAACGCCGGGCGCGGTAGCGGGGCGACAGCCACCGCCACCTTCAACCTATCCCTGTCGCATCCGGTGACGGGTGCCGACGGCAAGCGGCTCGGCTATGTCATCGTCGAGCAGAGCGTGCCGCAGTTGCAGGCGCTGTTCGACACCCTGCCGTTGCCGGACGCCGCCGCCTATGCCGAGTTGCAGCAAAGCGGCGGCAGCGATACCGCCATGGTGCTGATGCGGCGCGGCAACCAGGCGATCAAGCGGAACACCCGTCCCACCCTGATTGCGCTGGCCGGAACGCCCTGGCAGATCGCCGTATGGCGCCCGGTCACGCCGGTGGTCGAGAGCGTGGCGCCCTATGTGCTGGGCTGGCTGGTGGCCAGCCTGGTCATCGCCATCCTGGTGACGGGCACCATACTGGCGGTGCGCAACCGGGTGACCGACAACCTGCGCACCATGGTGAAGCTCACCAACGACCTGCGCCAGCAGCGGCTGCGTGCCGATTATCCGGTCAG
>DATCTE010000089.1:0-2141 GCA_036568085.1 Thiobacillus sp. | reverse complement strand
CCAACATCGACGTCTGGCGTCCGTGCGACACGGTGGAGACGATGGTCGGCTGGGCCGCCTCGGTCGAGCGCCATGACGGGCCCACCTGCCACATCCTCAGCCGCCAGAACCTGCCGTTCATGGCACGCGATGCTGCCACCCTCGCCAACATCGCCAAGGGCGGCTACGTGCTGAAAGATGCGGCGGGCGCCAAGGCGGTCATCATCGCCACCGGCTCCGAAGTCGCACTGGCGGTGAAGGCCCAGGAAGCGCTGGCTGCAGAAGGCATCCCGGTGCGCGTGGTGTCGATGCCGTCGACCAACACCTTCGACAAGCAGGATGCCGCCTACAAGGCGAGCGTGCTGCCGAAGGGGCTGCCGCGCGTGGCGGTGGAAGCGGGTGTCAGCGACTTCTGGCGCAAGTATGTGGGCCTGGAAGGCGCCGTGATCGGCTGGGACCACTTCGGCGAATCCGCCCCGGCCGATGAGCTGTTCAAGGAGTTCGGCTTCACCCCCGAAAACGTCGCGGCCGCGGTGAAGGGCGTACTGTAAAAAACCTGTTTCCGCGAGGAATGCGAAGAAAAACTTCGCGCACTTCGCGGATAAAAAATAATTTCTCAACCTAGGAGCTGCAAATGGCAATCAAAGTTGGCATCAACGGTTTTGGCCGCATCGGCCGCATGGCTTTCCGCGCGATCGCGAAGGACTTCAAGGACATCGAAGTCGTTGCGATCAACGACCTGCTCGACCCCGAGTACCTGGCCTACATGCTGAAGTACGACTCGGTGCACGGCAATTTCAACGGCGACATTTCGGTCGAGGGCAACAACCTCATCGTCAACGGCAAGAAGATCCGCCTGACCGCCGAGCGCGAGCCGGCCAACCTGAAGTGGAACGAAGTCGGCGCTGACATCGTGATCGAGTGCACCGGCTTCTTCCTGACCAAGGAAACCTGCCAGAAGCACATCGACGCGGGTGCCAAGAAAGTGGTGCAGTCCGCTCCGTCCAAGGACGACACCCCGATGTTCGTGTACGGCGTGAACCACGAGAAATATGCCGGCGAGGCCATCGTCTCCGCCGCTTCGTGCACCACCAACTGCCTGGCCCCGATCGCCAAGGTGCTGAACGACAACTGGGGCATCAAGCGCGGCCTGATGAGCACCGTGCACGCCGCCACCGCCACCCAGAAAACCGTCGACGGCCCGTCTTCCAAGGACTGGCGCGGCGGTCGCGGCATCCTGGAAAACATCATTCCGTCCTCGACCGGCGCTGCCAAGGCCGTCGGCGTGGTGCTGCCGGAACTGAAGGGCAAGCTGACCGGCATGGCGTTCCGCGTTCCCACCTCCGACGTGTCGGTCGTCGACCTGACCGTCGAGCTGGACAAGCCCGCCAAGTACGCTGACATCTGCGCCGCCATGAAGAAAGCCTCGCAGTCCGGCGACATCAGCAAGACCCTCGGCTACACCGACGAGAAGGTGGTTTCCACCGACTTCCGCGGCTGCGGCTTCTCGTCGATCTTCGACGCCGAAGCCGGTATCGCCCTGGACGACACCTTCGTCAAGGTCGTGTCCTGGTACGACAACGAGTACGGCTACACCTGCAACATGCTGCGCTTCGTGCAGCACGTGGCGAAGTAAGGAGCTAGGGACTAGGGGCTAGGAACTAGGGAAAGACGCGGGCGCAGCCCGCACCGTCCCTAGATCCTAAATCCTATCCCCTAGCAAGTGAGCCTTAAGGCCTGGCGCGGTTACCCCCGCGCCAACCCTTAAACCTTACTTTCAGGAGAAACAAACCATGGCATTCATCCGCGTCACCGATCTCGACCTGGCAGGCAAGCGCGTCTTCATCCGCGCCGACATGAACGTGCCCGTCAAAGACGGCAAGGTCACCTCCGACGCGCGCATCACCGCGTCGATGCGCACCATCGAGCACTGCCTCAAGGCCGGCGCCAAGGTGATGGTCACCTCGCACCTCGGCCGTCCCACCGAAGGCGAATTCAAGGAAGAGGATTCGCTGAAGCCGGTGGTCGACGTGATCGCGCAGAAGCTCGGCAAGAACATCCGCCTGATCCGCGAATGGACCGAGGGTGGCTTCGACGTCGCCGACGGCGAGCTGGTTGTGCTGGAAAACTGCCGCGTCAACAAGGGCGAAAAGAAGAACGTC
>DATCTE010000088.1:0-3379 GCA_036568085.1 Thiobacillus sp. | reverse complement strand
CGCCTGCCGGACGTGTACGACGATGCGCTGGTTGAAAAGGGCGTGGTCGTCTCCGGCCTCGACCGATACCGTGCCACGCTCGCCCACATCGTCGGCCACCGCCGCTGGTCCGAGGCGCAAGTCGCCGACAACTGGAGTCCGTTCCAGCGCATGGCGGTCGAGTTCTTCGAAGACTGCCGCATCGAGACGCTGTTGATCCGCGAATACCCCGGCCTGCGCCGCCTGTTCCTCGCGCTGCATCCGAAGCCCCTGGAGACCGCGTGCGATCCGGAAACCACTTCCTGTCTGCGCCACCGCATGGCGATGCTGTCGCGCGCGCTGCTCGATCCGCATCACGGCTATGTTGACGCCGACCTCAACGATTATGTGCAGCGCTTCCACGCGATCATGGAAGCAGGCGAATCCAGCACCAAAGAGATCGCCGCGCTTGCGCTCTCTTACGTTGCCAAAACCCGCCGCCAGAGCGACCAGTTTGCCAGGGTCCACTTCGCCGACACCGTGGTCGACTACCGCGACGACAACCGCCAGCTGTGGAAATTCATCGAGGCGGGCGACGAGGAAGAAGCCTTCGACGAAGAACGCAAGATCGAGCCGGGCGAGGAAATCCGCGGCCTGCCGCCGCGCCACTATCCCGAGTGGGATTACGGCAGCCAGACCTACCGTCCGGACTGGGCGAGCGTGTACGAAGCCCTGCATGCCAGCGGCAACCCGGCCGACATCGACCGCCTGCTCGCCAAGCACAGCGCGCTCGCCAAGCGGCTGAAGAAGATGCTCGACCTCCTGAAGCCGCAGGACAAGGTGCGCATCCGCTACCAGGAAGAAGGCAGCGAGCTTGACCTCGACGTCGCCATCCGCTCGCTGATCGACTTCAAGGGCGGCGCGACCCCCGACCCGCGCATCAACATGAGCCACCGCACCGACGGCCGCAACATCGCCGTGATGCTGCTGCTCGACCTGTCGGAATCGCTGAACGAAAAGGCTGCAGGCTCCGACCAGACCATCCTCGAACTGAGCCAGGAAGCGGTCTCGCTCTTGGCCTGGGCGATCGAGAAGCTGGGCGATCCCTTCGCCATCGCCGGTTTCCATTCCAACACCCGCCACGACGTGCGCTACCTGCACATCAAGGGCTATGGCGAGCACTTCAACGACGAGGTGAAGGCGCGGCTGGCCGCGATGGAAGCGGGCTATTCGACCCGCATGGGCGCGGCGATGCGCCACGCCGCGCACTACCTCGGCGCGCGTTCCGCCGACAAGAAGCTCATGCTCATCCTCACCGACGGCAAGCCGTCCGACGTCGATGCCCACGACGAGCGCCTGCTGATCGAGGACGCCCGCCAGGCGGTCAAGGAACTCGACCAGGACAGGATTTTCACCTACTGCATCAGCCTCGACCCCAAGGCCGACGACTACGTCGGCGACATCTTCGGTCGCCAGTTCACCGTCATCGACCACGTCGAGCGGCTGCCGGAACGCCTGCCGCAGCTGTTCATGGCGCTGACGAAGTAAGGCAAAGGCAAGTTCAGGCCACGAAGGGGGCCGCCTGCACTTGCGCCGACTGCGGGCTGTCGCGCCGACGGTGCGCCACCCGGGGAGGCGGCACATATAAGCCCCTGTATCGAATCAAGTTTTCTGCGTTCAGGCCGTTATCAAGCGTGCTATCCATTCAAACGGCAGCCGTGACAGGGATGTCTTCGCTGGCCGGGTTGCCAGAGCGCCCGGCTGCCCTTTGACGGGTCACGCGCCCATCAGATGCTTACTGCCAGATGGCCACTTGTATAACCGAACCGGGCTTCCTGCGGATGCGCAGCAAAGAACAATGAAAGCGGCAATTTCCCCAAGACTCAGCCTCAAGCCTGCCGTCCTGGCGCCACTGGCGCTGGTCGTGGTCGTGCTGGTCATTGGCATTTTAGGCGGCTACTGGGGCCACGCGAAGGCGGACGAGGGGCGCGAAGTGTGGGTGTCCGGCGTTCTCGCGGCCGTACTCGGCGGTGGCCTGTTCGGGATTTTCTATGCGCTCACCCGGCGGGTGGAGAAGCGGCTCGCCTTGTCCCAGGCCGAACTCAGGGAAAGTGAAGCGCGTTTCCGCATGCTGGTCGAGAGTTCGAGCGACCTGATCTGGGAGGTGGATGCGCATGGCACCTACACCTATGTCAGTCCGAAGATCCGCGAGCTGCTGGGCTATACGCCCGAGGAAGTCATCGGCACAACGCCCTTCGACCTGATGCCTGCCGGCGAAGCGGAGCGCGTCCGCGCATTGTTCAGCGGCATCGCGGCATCGCGGCAGCCGGGTTTCGGTATCGAAAACATCAACTGCCACAAGGATGGCCATGAGGTGGTGCTCGAAACCAACGCCACCCCCATTTTTGGCCCGACCGGGGAACTTGCCGGATATCGCGGCATGGATCGCGACATCACCGCGCGCAAACAGGTTGAGATGGCCCTGCGCCAGAGCCGGGAAAGCCTCGCCGAAGCGCAGCGCATCGCCGGCCTGGGCAGCTGGGAGTGGGACATCATCAGCGGCGAGCTGCGCTGGTCCGACGGGATCTATCGTATCTTCGGCCTGTCGCCCGAAGGTTCCGGCGCGACCTACGCGACATTTATCCAGCTCGTTCATCCCGATGACCGCGCCCGGGTCGAGCAGGCCGTCAAGGTGTCGGTGGAACACGCCAGGCCTTATCGTATCGAGCACCGGGTCGTGCGTCCCGATGGCTCGGAGCGCGTGGTCCAGGAGCGGGGGGAGGTCACGCTCGACGCGAACGGCAACGCCGTTCGCATGGTCGGGACGGTGCAGGACATTACCGAACAGAAACGCGCCGAATTGCGGCTGCACCAGGCGGCCAGGGTATTCGAAAACACCAGCGAGGGCGTCATGATCACCGACGCCGACCAGCGCATCACGGCGGTGAACCAGGCCTTCACGCGCATTACCGGGTATGGCGAAGACGAGGTCAGGGGCCGCGAACCGACGTTGCTGCGATCCGGGCGGCACGACGGCGACTATTACCGCCGGATGTGGGCGGCCATCCAGACCAGCGACCGCTGGCAAGGCGAAATCTGGAACCGGCGCAAGGATGGGGCGGACTATCCGGAGTGGCTCAATATCAGCGTGGTGCGGGATGATGCCGGCGACATCATCAACTACATCGGCGTATTCGCGGACATCACTTCCATCAAGGAAGCCCAGGACAAACTCGAATACACGGCCCATCACGACGCCCTCACGGGACTGCCGAACCGGCTGCTGTTTCGCGACCGCCTGGAGCAGGCATTGGCCATGTCCCGCAGGAACGGCGGCGGGGTGGCCTTGCTGTTCGTCGATCTGGATCGGTTCAAGGTGATCAACGACACCCTGGGCCATGAGGCGGGCGACCTGTTGCTG
>DATCTE010000087.1:0-5085 GCA_036568085.1 Thiobacillus sp. | reverse complement strand
CCGCCGGCATCTCGGCCATGATTGTGCCGCTGCGCAGCCTCGACGCGCTGCGCCGCTGCAAACTGGATCTCGACGTTTTCGCACCCCTGGCCGCGCAAGGGTTCCCGCCACTGGTTTACCTCTTTTGCCGGCAGACTTACCGTCCCCAGAACGACCTGTGCGTCAGGTTCTTTTTCGAAGCGCACGGCGTGCGCGAGGATCCGGCCACGGGCAATGGCGCGGCATTCCTCGGCGCCTATCTCCTGGCGCATCGCGTCTTTCCCGAGCCCAGCCTGTCCCTGCGGATCGAGCAGGGGCACGCGATGAACCGGCCTTCCCTGGTCATGCTGCGCGCCCAATCCATAGCCGGATCGCGCGAGGTGAGCGTGGGGGGGCAAGTGATCCCGATCATGAAGGGGGAACTGCTGTGATCCGGGGATTCTGGCCGTCCCAGCTTAGGCGTTAAAATAACAGCCTGTTCGCGCTGCCCCGGCCGGGCGTACCGCCTCATCGCCGGGTGCCGTGAAGGAATCCCCTCATTTGTCCTGTTCCGCCATTTTCGATTCATGCCTCCTGGCTTGGGATCAGGCATAAATGGGATATGCTGAAAAGCTACGTCTTCTGATCGCACCATGAAAGACAACATTCACCCCCTGATCCAGCACACCCCCACCGACTCCGGCAATGTCAGCATCCCGGCGTTGCGGGTGCTGTCGGAAATCACCACCAGCCTGTCCACCGATTCCAACGTCGAACAGCTGCTGGGACGCTTCCTGTCGACCATGATCCGGCTGGCCGGTGCACAGGCGGGTGCGGTGCGCGTGATCACCGACGACCGCACCCATCTGCGGCTGATCGGTTCGGTGGGCCTGCCACCCGAACTGATCGAGCACGAAAACATCGTCAGTGTCGATTGCGGCGTGTGTGGCAAGGCCGCGCGCGAGGTCACCGTGAGCAGCTGGAACAACGTCGCCTTCTGCAAACGCCAGGCCAATGACCCCTATTTCAGCGGCACCTGCAACACCGTGGTAGCGGTGCCGCTGATGCACAAGAACCAGGTGATGGGCGTCTACAACCTGTTTCTGGAAGAAGGGCACGTCGTCCCCGAGGATGTGCGCCTGCTGTTCCGCTCGATCAGCGAGCACCTCGGCATCGCGCTGGAAAACGCGCGCCTGACGCGCGAAAACATGCGCATCTCGCTGATGAACGAACGCCAGATGCTGGCCAACCAGATTCACGATTCGCTGGCGCAGACGCTGGCCTACGCCAAGATGCGGCTCACCGTGCTGTCCGACGCGATGCGCCACGAAGACTACCCCAAGGCCAACCGCTACCTCGGCGACGTCGAGGAAGCGGTCGATCTCGCCTACGCCGACCTGCGCGACCTCATCACCCAGTACCGCGACCGCATCAACCCGCGCGGCCTGGTGCCCGCGATCCAG
This sequence comes from Thiobacillus sp., assembly GCA_036568085.1. Lineage (GTDB taxonomy): Bacteria > Pseudomonadota > Gammaproteobacteria > Burkholderiales > Thiobacillaceae > Thiobacillus. The sequence goes on along the minus strand of DATCTE010000087.1, from coordinate 3,664 downwards.
GAAATGGCCAAGAGCTTCCGCAAGAAGGCCAATGCCGACGTCGACTTCCTCAACCTGGTGCAGGACGTCTCGCTGTCGCCCGATGAGGAAATCCAGGTCTTCCACATCATCCAGGAATCGCTCTACAACATCGCCAAGCACGCCCGCGCGCGCCACGTCGTCATCACCTTCGACCTCGAGGACGGCCAGTACATCGTCAACGTCGCCGACGACGGCGTCGGCGTGCAGAAGAAGAACGACGAGTCGTCCACCATGGGCAAGAGCTTCGGCCTCACCATCATGCGCGAGCGCGCCGCCAAGCTGGACGGCAAGCTCAGCGTGGAGTCCCGCCCGGCCGGCGGCACCGTCATCCGCCTCGTCTTCCCGCAACGCGCCTCGTCCCACCAACACAGCGAGCCCGCCGCATGAGCCTCACCCGCATCATCCTCGTCGACGATCACACCCTGTTCCGCAAAGGCCTGGCCGAACTGCTCGAACAGAGCGGCAGCATCGAAGTCACCGCCTTCACCGGCAACCCGGACGATGTCGCCATGCTGCTGAAGGCGCACCGTCCCGACGTGCTCATCCTCGACCTCAACATGCCCGGCACCGACGGCATCACCCTGATGCAGCAGTTGCGTGCCGACGGTTTCGCCCTGCCCATCCTCATCCTGACCCTGTCGGAAACCGAAGACGATCTCGCCCGTGCCCTGCGCGCCGGCGCCAACGGCTACCTGCTGAAGAGCATGGAACCCGACGAGGTCGTCGACGCCATCCTGCGCGCCCAGCGCGGCGAGACCGTCGTCGCCCCCGCGATGACGGCCAAGCTGGTCAAGCTGTACGACCAGAAAGGCCAGGATGCCGGTTCCCTGCTCGATGCGCTGACGCCGCGCGAACGCGAAATCCTCTCCCACCTGTCGCGCGGCGAAAGCAACAAGGCCATCGCGCGCACGCTCGACATCAGCCACGACACCGTCAAGCTGCATGTGCGCCACATCCTCGCCAAGCTGAACCTGTCGTCGCGGGTGGAAGCCGCGGTGTTTGCAGTGGAGCATCGGGTGGCGCCGGGAGGGCGTGGCGAGGGCCGATAGACGCAGGACCAGGGATCCGGCATGAGCCGGCCTGCTCCTCAAGCCAGAATGCGGTTCCACGGATTCGATCGTTCAGCGGAAGCATGATTCGTGACCAGGCGACTGAATTTCCAGCGTCCCCTGTTGTCTGATTTCCGTTGGGCCGCCGGCGTCAGGCGGCGTCCGGGAATCAAACGATGATCATAGTTGCCACGTTCTGCATCGCACTGCTCGTCTTCACCACCCTCATTCACTACGAAGTCCTGCGGGCGCTGACCATCAGCCTTCCGGCAATCGCCGTTCCCCCCCGCACCAAGCTCATTGTGGTCATCGTCGGCGCGTTCTTCGCCCACGCGGCCGAGATCATCCTCTATGCGCTGACAATTTTTGTTCTGGCCCGCTATATGGGTCTGGGATCGCTGGGCGACGCCCGCCACTTCAGCATGAGCGTGGTCATGTATTTCTCGGCGGAAACCTTTACCTCCCTCGGTTACGGGGATGTCATTCCGAGTGGCGACCTGCGCATGCTCGCCGGCGCGGAAGCCCTCAATGGCTTGCTGTTGATCGGCTGGTCGGCTTCCTACACCTACATCGCGATGGAACGCTTCTGGAGCGATGGCGACGGCGAGATCATGGAGGAAGTACCGCCCTCCCACCTCGCCAGGCAGCGGCTACGCCGCCAGCGTCACACTGCCGTGTTCAGGCGCTAGTTTCGCACCCGGCGCACCCCGCGCCGGAAATCTGATGCGACGCGATCCTTCATGACCACACCCCGGGGCGCGGCGAATAACTGTCGAGTACGCGCAGGTAGCTGGCGCGCGCGAGAAGCGAAGGGTCGGGCAGGTTCTGCTGGCTCATGCTGCCCTTCAGCTGGGCGACCGATTCGTATTCCTTTTCCTCCATCCAGTTCTGCATTGCAGCGAGGATTTCCGTGAGCTTGTCGGGGCCATGCTGAAGCAGGCACGAAGCGAGATGCACGACGTCGGCGCCGGCCAGCAGCAGTTTCAGCGCCTCGCTCTCGCTGTGGACCCCGCCGGTGGCGGCAAGCGTCAGGCGGGTACGGCCATGCAGGATGGCGATCCAGCGGATGCGCAGCAGCGCTTCTTCGGCCGAGGACAGATGCAGCTGATCCGTCATGCGCATCTCGTCGAGGTCGATGTCGGGCTGGTAGAAGCGATTGAACAGCGCCACCCCCTGCGCGCCGGCCTGCTCGATCTGCTGTACGAAATGCGGCAGCGAGGAAAAGAACGGTGACAGCTTCATGACGATGGGCAGGCTCACCACGCGGCGCAGCTCGGTCAGCAGATCGATGTAGCGCGCCTCCACCGCCCCGCCAGCGGCGTGCATGTCGGCGGCGACGTGATAGACGTTGAGCTCGAGCGCATCGGCCCCGGCCTGCTCGAGCGCGCGCCCGAGTTCCACCCAGCCCGACGGCGACACGCCGTTGAGGCTCGCCACCACCGGAATTTCCAGCCGCCGCTTGAGCTGATGCAGGTGCGACAGATAGCGCTCGAGACCGCCGTGGAATTCGCCATGACCGGGCAGGAAGCTGTCTGCCTCGCCATGGCCGAGTTCGGCGTGCAGCAGGAAGCGGTCGAGCATCGCGTCTTCCGCCTGCAGTTCCTCCTCGAACAGCGAATACATCACCAGCGCAGCGGCGCCCGCATCCTCCAGCCGCAGGGCAGTGTCGAGGTTGCGCGACAGCGGCGAGGCCGATGGCACCAACGGGTTCTTCAGCTTGAGGCCGAGATAGTCGGTGGAGAGGTCGATCATGTCAGGCTCCGGGTTTGGATTCGTCGGCATGGCTCTGCGCCTGCGAGGGGTTCGCCGCCAGACCTTTATGCCCTTCAGGGTGCGCGCCCTCCGGGCGGTCTTGGCGCAGCGCCATGTCCTGATAGGTCTTGAAGCGCCGCGCCGCTTCCTGCTGCGCCTGTTCGAGGAAATGCTGCGCGGCCTCGGGGTGGCTGCGCGCGAGCATGGCGAAACGGGTTTCCGACTCCATGAAGGCCTTGATCGGCTGGCTGGGCGCGGCGGAATCGAGCTTGAAGGGGTTGCCACCCGCTTCCGCCAGGCGCGGGTCGAAGCGGAACAGCGGCCAGTGGCCGCTCTTCACCGCCAGTTCCTGCTGGCGCTGGTTGTAGAGCAAGTCATAGCCGTGGGCAATGCAGGGACTGTAGGCGACGATCAGCGAAGGGCCGGCATACGACTCGGCCTCGTGGAACACGCGCAGGGTCTGCACGTCCTTGGCGCCGTAGGCCGCAGTCGCCACGTAGACATGGCCATAGTCGCTGGCGAGCCTGGCGAGGTCCTTCTTCGCAGTAGCCTTGCCGCCGGCGGAAAACTTGGCGACCGCGCCGATCGGTGTGGCCTTGGAGGTCTGGCCGCCGGTGTTGGAATACACCTCGGTGTCGAGCACCAGGATGTTGACGTCGTAGGGCAGCGCCAGCACGTGGTCGAGGCCGCCATAGCCGATGTCGTAGGCCCAGCCGTCGCCGCCGATGATCCACACCGAACGGCGGATCAGCCATTCGGCGACGCTGGCGAGTTCCTTCGCGCGGGGGTGGGTCGAGGCTGACAACTTGTCGAGCAGCAGCATGACGCGACCGCGCTGTTCG
>DATCTE010000086.1:0-3022 GCA_036568085.1 Thiobacillus sp. | reverse complement strand
CGCCCTGGGCCGTGTCAGGCTTGGCGCGATAAAGCGCGTTCGCCGTTGCGGCGGTCCATCTGGACCCGCAACTGGTTCGCTTGGGCAAACCCCATGACATAGTCATACGCTGCCGGATTGGCGGTTTCCAGCCAGCGTGCGACGACCAGGCAGTTTTCGCCTTCGATCACGCAGGGCTGGACCCCGGAGGAATAGCGCAGGCGGTGGTCGACCTGAAAGCTGGCCAGCGTCGACGACAGGCGTTCGATCCAGTCCGACGGGCGGAATTTTTTCCCGTTTTCCTGGACACCGGTGATGACCAGATACCCCTCGGACATGATCCAACTCCCCTTTGTAAGGTGTTCGCTCCTGCTGATTCGGCGCGGCCTGGCTTTTCTTTAGCGGGAATCGGCCGGGAACGGGTTTCACCACCCTGCCGACGCGTTCAGGCCGGCTCGAGTTCCTGCAGCCAGTTGCGTTCCAGCAGCGCGGCAATCTGGTCTGCCGGTACCGGCCGGCTGATGAAATAGCCTTGCACGATCTGGCAGCCGAGTTTGCGCAGCACGTCGAGCTGTTCCCGGTTCTCCACGCCCTCGGCGACGGTGCCGAGATTCAGTCCCTGGCTCAGGGCGAGAATCGAACTGGTCAGCGCTTCGTTGACAGGCGAGTGCTGGATGTCCTTGACGAAGTAACGGTCGATCTTGAGGACGTCGAGCGGGAAGCGCTTGAGGTGGGCCAGTGACGAATAACCGGTGCCGAAGTCGTCGATCGCCACGGCCACGCCCAGCGCCTTCAAGGCCAGGATCCGGGATACGGCGGCGTCGACGTCCTGCATGAAGATGCCTTCGGTCAGTTCGAGCTGCAGGGTTTGCGGCGGCAGACCGGACTGTTGCAGGGCGTCACGGACGTCGGCGACCAGGCTGTCGTGCCAGAATTCCTTGCTGGAGACGTTGACGGCCACATCCAGGTCGGTGAAGCCGGCGGCATGCCAGCGTGCCGTCTGGCGGCAGGCCGCTCTCAGGAGCGTGCGGCCGACCCTGACGATGCCGCCGTTTTCTTCCAGCAGCTCCAGGAATACGGCCGGGCTGAGCAGGCCTCTGGCCGGGTGGTTCCAGCGGATCAGCGCTTCGACGCCCTGGATGCGTCCGGTTTCCAGGTTGAGCTTGGGCTGGTAATGGAATACGAATTCGTCCCGTTCCAGGGCGTAGTGCAGTTCGGTTTCCAGTTGCAGCCGTTCCTCCGCCATGGCGTTCATGGCCGCGTCGTAGAGCTGGAAGCGGTTTCTGCCGCCATTCTTGGCAGTGAACGTCGCCGCGTCCGCGTTTTTCAGCAGACTGTTGCCGTCGTTGCCGTCGTTCGGGTAGACGCTGACGCCGATGCTGCAGCTGGAGAAGAGCTCGCGCTCGGCGATCCGGTAGGGTTCGCTGACGACGCCGAGGATTTTTTCAACCACCTGCAGGACGTGGCCGATCCTGGCGACATCGATGACCACGCCGAACTCGTCGCCGCCCAGCCGGGCCACGATGTCCTCGGCGCGCGTGGCCGACCGCAGGCGCTGGGCGACCTCGCAAATGAGCGTGTCGCCATGGGCGTGGCCCAGGGTGTCGTTGACGCGCTTGAAACGGTCCAGGTCGATGAAGAGAACGCCCACCAGCGTGTTGCGGCGTTGCGCGCGCACCAGCGATTGCCCCAGGCGATCCAGGAACAACATGCGGTTGGGCAGGCCGGTCAGGGCGTCGTGCGTGGCAAGGTGCTGGCGCTCGCGGCTGACCCGCCTGGTGTAATACATGACTGCCGCAGCGACGAAGCCACCCAGCAGCAGGGCGATCCCCGACAGGAGATACATCCAGAAGCGTGCCACCTCGTGCGCCTGGTATGCCTTGTGGCTGGCTGCCAGCGCCAGTTTCTGGGTTTCGGCATCAAGCTGCGAGAGCACGGCCAGCACATTGTTCTGGGCCGGGATGGCGCCGCTGAGAACCTCTTCTTCGGCTTTCCGGTTAAAGTCGTTGCGCAGCGTGTCGACGACCCGGTTCTGCATTGGCATGGCAATGCCGGTCATCCGTCCCTGCAGGGCGAGGAGTTCGCGTTCGCGCAGACTCAGGGGCATGTTCAGCAGCGCCAACCGGGCCTGGGCAAACTCCGCACCGAAATGGTTGAACTGCATGAACAGTTCGTCGCGCTCGAACGGATCACGACTCATGGACAACCTGAACATGCTGAGCGTGCGCTCGCGTGCCGAGGTCATCATGGTCTTGGTGAGGCTCAGCTTGCGCATGTGGATATCGACAACCGTACTGAGGTTGTCGGCGGTCGTCTGAAGCTGCTGCAGGCCGATGGCGGTGACGAACAGGATCAGCAGCAATTGGGCGACAAACCCTGCCAGCAGCGCGCGCCGCCAGGTCGATGGAGGAGCGTAATGGCTCACCGCCGGCGCGGCGGCGGTGTCTGGGTCAAGGGCGAGGGTGCTCACGCTGCGCTATTTCCCAGGACGCAACGGGAACGCCCAGCGTCCGTGGACGGCCTGAAGTTTTCAGGCTGAAAGCATCTGCGCATCATGCCGTCGCATGTGTCCAGCAGGGGTGACGGGCAGGCCCGTGCCGGCCTCCCTTCCACAGCACGGACAATTACGCCGGGCAGGCCGGCGCTATTGCAGTGTGCAAGAGGGGGCATGGGCAGAGGCAAGACATCGGGGAAACTCTCCTGGCATTGAACAATGGGCGGGGTCGGATTGTGGGTAAACCGACTTCTGGCCACCTGTTCAATCGGGTGAATGACGGAAAACTTGAGGGCAGACCGGTCAGGCCGGACGGTGGGCGTTCAGGATTGCCGCAAACGCGCGGCGATTTCCTCCACCGACATGCGGGTGGTGTCGACCACGGGGAGTGCATGGCGTTTGAAGAACGTCTCGGCGGCGCCAAGCTCCATGCGGCATTGCTCAAGACTGGCATAGCGGCTGTCCGGGTAGCGCGCCTGGCGAAGAGCAGCCAGGCGCTCGGCCGACAGGGTGAGGCCACGCAGTCTGGACAGGTGGGTTTTCAGGCGG
>DATCTE010000085.1:0-2019 GCA_036568085.1 Thiobacillus sp. | reverse complement strand
CATCAGCCGGCACTTCGCCCAGCGGCCATTGCCGTCCATGATGATGGCAATGTGCCGCGGCACGTCAGTGCCTGCCGGAGTCGCTTGCTTGGTGCGGGTAGACACGCCGGATGTGCTCGTCAGACTCACTCAGACTGCAAGCAGCTCTTTCTCTTTGTCGGCCAGCATCTTGTCGATCTCGCCGATGAACTTGTCGGTCAGCTTCTGCACCTCGTCCTGGGTGCGGCGCTCTTCGTCTTCGGTCGCGGTCTTGGCCTTGACCATGTCCTTCAGGGTGCCGTTGGCGTCACGACGGACGTTGCGCACCGCGACGCGTGCGTTTTCCGCCTCGCCGCGCACGACCTTGATCAGATCCTTGCGGCGTTCCTCGGTCAGCGCGGGCATGGGCACGCGGATGATGTCGCCGTGCGTCGCCGGGTTCAGGCCCAGATCGCCATCGCGAATCGCTTTCTCGATCTTGCCGACCATGTTCTTTTCGTAAGGCTGCACACCCAGCGTGCGTGAATCGACCAGCGAAACGTTCGCCACCTGCGGAACCGGCGTCGGGTTGCCGTAGTAGTCGACCATCACGTGGTCGAGAATGCCGGTGTGGGCGCGTCCGGTGCGCACCTTGGCGAGATCGGTCTTCAGCGCTTCCAGCGTCTTGCCCATTTTCTGCTCGGCAGACTGCTTGATTTCGGTGATGGTGGTTTCAGCCATTTCAGCTCCTCAATGGTTGCTTACCCGCGTGCCCTCGTCCTCGCCCATCACCACGCGTTTCAATGCGCCGGGTTTGAAGACATTGAACACGACGAGCGACAGTTTCTGTTCGCGACACAGGGCAAAGGCGGCGGTATCCAGCACGCCGAGATTGTTGGCGATCGCCTCGTCGAAACTCAGCGTCTCGTAGCGCCGGGCAGCCGGATCCTTCTTGGGATCGGCGGTATAGACACCGTCGACCTTGGTCGCCTTCAGCAGCAGGTCGGCGCCGATCTCGGCCGCACGCAAGGCCGCCGCAGTATCCGTGGTGAAGAACGGATTGCCGGTGCCGCCGCCGAAGATGACCACATTTCCAGCTTCCAGTTCACGCACGGCCGCGTCACGCTCGAAATCCTCGCCAAGGTGGGCGATGTGCACCGCGGTCTGCACCCGCGCCTCGACGCCTGCCCGCTGCAGCGCATCCTTCATGGCCAGCGCATTCATCACCGTCGCCAGCATGCCCATCGAATCCGCAGTGGCGCGATTCATCCCGGACAGCGCGCCGGTGGCGCCGCGGAACAGGTTGCCGCCGCCGACCACGATGCCGACCTGCACGCCGAGCGCCACCACTTCGCGGATCTGGCCGACGAAGCCAGCCATGGTATCGGCGTGATAACCAAAACTGTCCGGCCCCATCAGGGCTTCGCCGGACAGCTTCAGCAGGATGCGACGGACAGGCGCCATATCAGGTCAGACCTTGGATGCCGCCGCCACTTCGGCAGCGAAGTCGGTCACCTTCTTCTCGATGCCCTCGCCCACCACATACATCACGAAGCCATGGCACTGCGAATTCTTCGATTTCAACACCTGCTCGACGGTCTGCTTGTCGTCCTTGACGAAGGGCTGCGACAGCAGGGTAACTTCCTTGAGGAACTTCTGCACCGTGCCTTCTGCGATCTTTTCCAGCATGGCTTCCGGCTTGCCGGCTTCCTTGGCCTTCTCGATCGCGACGCGGCGCTCGGTGTCGATCAGGTCCTGCGACACGCCGGAAGCGTCCAGCGACTTCGGCTTGGACGCCGCGATATGCATGGCGATGTCGCGCGCCAGCGCTTCGTCGCCGGTCACGTCGACCAGCACGCCGATCTTGCCGCCATGGATGTAGCTGGCGAACTTGCCTTGCCCGGCCAGGCGCGTGAAGCGGCGCACCGACATGTTCTCGCCGATCTTGCCGACCAGTTCGGTGCGGAAGGCTTCGACCGTGGTGCCGTTGTAAGGCAGTGCGGACAATGCGGCGACGTCGGCCGGGTTCTGCTCCAGCACCATGGCGGCCAGTGCGCCGGA
>DATCTE010000084.1:0-2359 GCA_036568085.1 Thiobacillus sp. | reverse complement strand
TGGCCGGGCATCGCCATTTATCGATGGCCCTTGTGCGGAATGATGCGTGTTGCCGGGATCACTCGTTGGTGAAGACCGAGGCCAGCTTGTCCATTTCTTCCAGCGCGCGGCCGGAACCCCGCACCACGCAGGTCAGCGGGTCGTCGGCGACGATCACCGGCAGGCCGGTCTCTTCCATCAGCAGGCGGTCGAGGTCGCGCAGCAGCGCGCCGCCGCCGGTCAGCACCATGCCCTTCTCGGCGATGTCGGCGCCGAGTTCCGGTGGCGTCTGCTCCAGCGCCTGCTTGACCGCGCTGACGATGGCATTGAGCGGCTCGGTCAGCGCTTCGAGGATTTCGTTGGACGACACGTTGAAGCTGCGCGGCACGCCCTCGGCGAGGCTGCGGCCCTTGACTTCCATCTCCAGCACTTCGGCGCCGGGGAAGGCCGAGCCCATTTTCTTCTTGATCTGCTCGGCAGTCGCCTCGCCGATCAGCATGCCGTAGTTGCGGCGGATGTAGTTGATGATGGCCTCGTCCATGCGGTCACCGCCGACGCGCACCGAGTTGGCGTAGACCACGCCGCCGAGCGAGATCACGCCAACCTCGGTGGTGCCGCCGCCGATGTCGACCACCATGGAGCCAGTCGCTTCGGCCACCGGCAGGCCGGCGCCGATCGCCGCCGCCATCGGTTCCTCGATCAAATAGACTTGTCTGGCGCCGGCGCCGATCGCCGACTCGCGGATCGCGCGGCGTTCCACCTGGGTCGAGCCGCACGGCACGCAGATGATGATGCGCGGGCTGGGCCGCAGCATGCGGGTATCGTGCACCTTCTTGATGAAATACTTGAGCATCTGCTCGGTGACGGTGAAGTCGGCGATCACGCCATCCTTCATCGGCCGGATCGCCTGCAGGTTGCCCGGCGTGCGCCCCAGCATCAGCTTGGCTTCCGCGCCCACCGCCTGCACCGTGCGCTTGCCGCCCGCCGCCGCATCGGTACGGATCGACACCACCGAGGGCTCGTCCAGCACGATGCCTCGGTCGCGCACGTAAATCAGCGTGTTGGCGGTGCCGAGGTCGATTGCGAGGTCGGTCGAGAAATAGCTGGTCAGAAACTTGAACATGGTGGCGGCAGCACCCGCGCCAGGCGGGCGAAAGGGCGGAAAAAACAAGGGGCCTATGATACCCTAACGCGCTTCGTTCCCGTAAGTATTCAGGTGCTTCCACCATGTCCCTCACCCAGGACGACGTCAAGCGCATTGCCCGCCTTGCGCGCATAGAAACCAGCGATGCCGAGGCGCAGGCCACGCAGGCCCAGCTCAACAACATTTTCGGCCTCATCGCCACCATGCAGGCGGTGGACACAAGCGGCATCGCCCCGATGGCCCACGCGCAGGAGGTCTACCAGCGCCTGCGTGAAGACGCCGTGAGCGAAACCGACCGTCACGCCGCCTTCCAGGCCATCGCCCCGGCGGTCGAGAACGGCCTGTATCTCGTGCCTAAAGTCATCGAATAAGCATGTCCGACACCTCACTATCCACACTTGCCGCGCAACTCGCGGCCAGGCAGGTTTCCAGCCGCGAACTGGCGCAAACCTACCTCGACCGCATCGCCGTGCTGAACCCGGCGGTCAACGCCTTCATCACGGTCGACGCCGAAAAGACCCTTCTTGAAGCCGCTGCTGCCGATGCGCTGATCGCCACCGGCAATGCCGGCCCGCTCGCCGGCGTGCCGGTCGCCCACAAGGACATCTTCTGCACCGACGGCTGGCTCACCACCTGCGGTTCAAAAATGCTGCACAACTTCGTGGCGCCCTACGATGCCCACGTGATCCAGCGCTTCAAGGCAGCCGGCATGCCCAGCCTCGGCAAGACCAACATGGACGAGTTCGCCATGGGGTCAAGCAACGAGACCAGCCATTTTGGCGCGGTAAAGAACCCCTGGAACCCGGCCTACGTGCCCGGCGGTTCCTCGGGCGGCGCGGCGGCCTGCGTGGCGGCGCGCATGGCGCCCGCCGCCACCGGCACCGACACCGGCGGCTCGATCCGCCAGCCCGCGGCGCTGTGCGGGATCGTCGGCCTCAAGCCGACGTACGGCACCGTCAGCCGCTACGGGATGATCGCCTTCGCCTCGTCGCTGGACCAGGCCGGGCCGCTGACGCGCGACGTGACGGACGCCGCGCTGCTGCTCCGGCACATGGTCGGCCAGGACGACCGCGACTCGACCTCGATCGGCCTGCCCGGCGCGATCGAGCTGCCGCGGTCGGACTCGCTGGCGGGCATCCGCCTCGGGGTGCCCGAGGAGCTCTCGGGCGAGGGCGTCGGGATCGAGGCCGGCGTGCTCGACGCGTTCAGCGCGACGCTGAGGCTCGCCGAGTCGCT
>DATCTE010000083.1:0-4503 GCA_036568085.1 Thiobacillus sp. | reverse complement strand
CCCGACTCACATGGTCCGCCCTCGACAATGTCTGGCCGGATGAACTGCTGGCGCAGCTGCAGGCAGGCAAGTACGACGCGGTCGTCATCAACGGCATGGATTTCGATCCCATGCGCACGTTCTATCCCGAACTGGCTGTGGCGTTCGACCTCCCCGACACGCAAAAAATAGTGTGGGCGCTGCCCACCGGCAGTTCGCAAGTGCTGCGCAATGCGCTGGCGCGCTTTGTCGGGCAGGCGCAGCAGGACGGCACCATCAAGCGTATCTACGAGCGTTATTTCGGTCACGTCAAGCGGCTGGACAGCTCGGACATCCTCGGCATCATGCAGCGCCGCCCCGAACGTCTTCCCGCTTTGCGCCGGTATTTCCAGGAAGCCCAGACGCTGACCGGCATCGACTGGCGGTTGCTGGCCGCGATCGGTTATCAGGAATCGCAGTGGGATCCGTCTGCCACGTCGCCGACCGGCGTGCGCGGCCTGATGATGCTGACTGCCGAAACGGCCGACCGCATGGGAATCAGCAATCGCCTCAATGCGCGCCAGAGCATCCTCGGTGGCGCACGCTACCTGGCGCTGTTGAAAGACGCGCTGCCCGACCGCATTCCCGAGCCCGACCGCACCTGGCTCGCGCTGGCCTGCTACAACCAGGGACAGGGCCATCTGGAAGACGCGCGACGCATCGCGCAGGCGCGCGGCGGCAGTCCGGACAGCTGGGCCGACGTGAAGGAAGCCCTGCCCTACCTGAGCCGCGGCAGTTATGCCAAGGTGATGAAATACGGCTATGCACGCGGCGCCGAGGCGAAGCTGTTCGCCGAGAACATCCGCAACTACTACGACATCCTGCTGCGGCTGGAGCCCGATTACAACCCGCTGATCAATTTGGGAACCAGCGAGGAAGAGCCTGCCGCACCGGGCTGATCCGCCTGCGAGTCAGACGGCCGTCAGCCGCTCCAGCCCCCCCATCCAGGGACGCAGCGCCTCCGGCACGGTCACGCTGCCGTCGGCATTCTGGTAATTCTCCAGGATCGCCACCAGCGTGCGCCCCACCGCCAGCCCCGAGCCGTTCAGCGTGTGCAGCAGCTCCGGCTTGCCCTGCCCCACCTTGAAGCGCGCCTGCATGCGGCGCGCCTGGAAGGCCTCGAAATTGGAGCACGAGGAAATCTCGCGGTAGGTGTTCTGCGCCGGCAGCCACACCTCGAGGTCGTAAGTCTTGGCCGACGAGAAGCCCATGTCGCCGCTGCACAGGGCCATCTTGCGGTACGGCAGGCCGAGCTTCTGCAGGATCGCCTCGGCGTTCCCCGTCAGCGCTTCCAGCGCGGCGTAGGAGTCTTCCGGCTTCACCATCTGCACCAGCTCCACCTTGTCGAACTGGTGCTGGCGGATCATGCCGCGGGTGTCGCGGCCGTAGGAACCGGCCTCGGAACGGAAGCACGGCGTGTGGGCGACGAACTTCAGCGGCAGCGTTTCGGCGGGAACGATCTCGTCGCGCAGCAGGTTGGTCACCGGCACTTCTGCGGTGGGGATGAGGTAGAGCTTGTCCGAATCAGTGCGCGGCACGTGGAACAGGTCCTCCTCGAACTTCGGCAGCTGCCCGGTGCCGCGCATCGAGTCGGCATTCACCAGGTACGGCACGTAGACTTCCGTGTAGCCATGTTCCGCCGTATGCACGTCGAGCATGAACTGGGCGAGCGCCCGGTGCAGCCGCGCCAACGGCCCCTTCATGACGGTGAAGCGGCTGCCGGTGATCTTCACGGCTGCCTCGAAATCGAGCTGACCGAGGCCCTCGCCGAGGTCGACATGATCGCGCACCGGGAAATCGAAGCTGCGCGGCGTGCCCCAGCGGCTCACCTCGACGTTGGCAGTTTCATCCTGACCCGCCGCCACTGACTCGTGCGGCAGGTTCGGCACGCCCATCAGGAAATCGTTGATCTCCGTCTGCAGCGCGGCCAGCCGCGCTTCCATCTGCTTCTGCTCGTCGCCCAGCCCCGCCACCTCGGCCATCACCGCCGTGGTGTCCTCGCCCTTGCCCTTCATCATGCCGATCTGTTTCGACAGGGTGTTGCGGCGGCTTTGCGCTTCCTGGGTGCGGGTCTGGATCGTCTTGCGTTCGGCTTCCAGCGTTTCGAAGCGCGCCGTGTCGAAAGTGAAGCCGCGCGCAGCCAGGCGCTCGGCGACGAGGGCTGCGTCTTTGCGCAGCAGCTGGATATCAAGCATGGGAGTCTGGGAAAAGCGCCAAAAGCGCCATTTTCGCCGATAGCTGGCGCGATCGGCTAGGGGCTGGCGCGAATTTAAGCCGCCTCGACCATCCCCACCGCTTCTTCCACATCCACCGCGACGATGCGCGACACGCCCTGTTCCTGCATGGTGACGCCGGCCAGATGCTGCGCCATTTCCATGGTGACGCGGTTGTGGGTGATGAAGAGGAACTGGGTATGGTCGGACATTGCCTTGACGAGGTTGCAGTAGCGCTCGGTATTGGCGTCGTCGAGCGGCGCGTCGACCTCGTCCAGCAGGCAGAACGGCGCCGGGTTGAGCTTGAACATGGCGAACACCAGCGACAGCGCGGTGAGCGTCTTCTCGCCGCCGGACAGCAGGTGGATCGAGGCGTTCTTCTTGCCGGGCGGCTGCGCGAACACCTGCACGCCGGCGTCGAGCAGTTCGTCGCCAGTCAAAATCAGTCGCGCCTGGCCGCCGCCGAACAACTGCGGGAACAGTTCGCCCATGTGCTGGTTCACCGTGTCGAAGGTTTCCTTGAGCCGCGCGCGCGATTCCTGGTCGATGCGGCGGATCGCGTCCTCCAGCGTGGTGACGGCCTCCAGCAGGTCGGCGCACTGCGCGGCGAGGTATTCGGCACGCTCCTGCGCCTGGGTCAGTTCCTCCAGCGCAGCCAGGTTGACCGCGCCCAGCGCAGCGATCTCGTTCTGCAGGCGGTTGATATCGGCCTGCAACTGGCTCGGCTTGGGACTCTCGGCCAGGCCCGATTCGAGGCTGGCCTCGTCGGCCGCCGCTTCGCGCAACTGCAGCTCGAACTGCGACTGCATCAGCATCGCTTCCTGGTCCTTGAGTTTCAGCTGCTCGATGGTGCGGCGCAGCGGGTCGAGCCCCTGCTCGCACGCCATGCGCGCCTCGTCATGTCCACGCAACTGGGCGGTCAGCCCTTCCAGCGCATCGCGCGCGGCGGCCAGCGCGGCTTCGGCCTCGGTGCGCGTGGCCAGCGCCTGCTGCAGTTCGGCATCCAGCGCGTCGGCCGGCAGGCGGGCCAGCTCATCGCGCGCCTGGGTCAGGCGCGTTTCATCGTCCGCGATCTCCTGGTCGATGCGCGCCAGCGTCTCGCTGAGTTCCCTGATCTTGTTGGTACAGGTGGTGAGCGCGAAGCCGGCTTCCTGATGCCGCCGCTCGGCGGCGCGCTGCAGTTCGCGCGCCTCGAACACCGCGCGGTCGGCCTGGTCGCGCTGCTGGCGCGCGGCGTACAGCATCTCGCGGGCGGCGTCGCCCTGCGCGCGATACTCCTTGAGGCGGGTTTCCAGCGAGTCCAGCGTGGCGCGCTCGCCGGCTTGCTGGCGGGTGACTTCTTCGAGTTCCTGGGCGATCTGCGCCGCCCGGCTCTGCACCCGTTCCACCGCCTGCTGCAGGCGCAGCAATTCCATCTGCGCGGTATGGTGGCGGCCCTGCGTCTGAGCGGTCTGCGCGCGCAGCGTCTGGATTTCACGCTGGCGCTCCATGTAGCGCTGCTGCGTTTCCGCGTAGGCGGCTTCGAGTTGCGTGACTTCATCACGCAGCCGTACCGCATCCGTCGTCAGCCGCTCGAGTTCACGCCCGCGCGCGAGGATGCCCTCCACCGCCGTGTGCGGGCCGTGGAAGGTGACGCTGTGCGGCGTGAACAGATGCCCCTGCGGCGTGACCACGCATTCGCCGGCCATCAGGCTGGCCGCTTTCGCGCGCCCCGCGTCCGCATCGTCGGCCCAGTACACGCCGGCCAGCCAGTCTGCGAGCGCAGCGCGGGCAACCACGTCGTCGCACTCGATCTTGCTGGCGAGATAGTCCGCAGGCGGGGTCGATTCGGCCCTAAAGGACTCCGATCCGCTACGCGCTGAAGCGCGTGCGGAGTCGTATGCGCCGCCCTGGGCGGCCCATACGGTGAGCCGCGCCGGCGGCGCGTCGGCAAACCAGTCGGGCTGCGCATCGGCGGCCACGGCCTGCAGGCGTTCGCGCAAAACCGCCTCGACCGCGGCTTCCCAGCCGGGGGCGACGCGCAGTTTTTCCCACAGGCGCGGTGCGCTATCCAGTCCGTGCTGGCGCAGCCAGGCGCCGAGCTTCTCGTCGGCCTTGAGGCTTTCCTGCAGTTTTTTCAGCGCGGCGAGTTCGGCCTCGGTCTGGTGCAGCGCCTTGCGCGCGGCCTCGAGTTCGCGCGTGTGCTGCGCGCGCGCGGCATCGAGTTCGGGCAGTTCGGTCTCGGCATCCTTGAGTCCGGCCTGTGCGGTGGCCAGCGTTTGCGCCAGCTCCT
>DATCTE010000082.1:0-3130 GCA_036568085.1 Thiobacillus sp. | reverse complement strand
GGTATCCGGCCCCGCTGGCGTGCGGCTTGATCGCAGTCCAGCAGATTCAAGCGACACGCGTGCGCTGGGCGTGCCTGCCCAGCGCCAAGCGCTGACGGTCGACCCCCGGCTGGCGCAGTCGGGGCTGAAAAAACTCGAACGCCTGGAAGACCACCCGGCAGCCATGCTGAAAAACCTGCTGAAGCAGGATGCCAGGCACGACGACACGGAGCGGTCGCCATGGTGAAAGCCCTGATACTGCTGCTGGTGGCGAGTGCCGCCCACGCGGCCTCGCTGAGCGCACAGCTGGACAAGACGGCAGTGGCGCTGGGGGAACCCGTCAGCCTGACGGTTCAGGCGCGTGGCCTGAACCTCGATGCGCTGGATCTGGCGCCGCTTGGCGCCTCCTTCGACATGTTTGCGCGCACGCTGAGCAGCGGGGCGGACAGCGAAACTCTCGTGCTGACGCTCTACCCGCGCACAGCCGGCACCTTGCAGATCCCTGCGCTGCATCTTGAGCGCATGCATACCCCTGTGCTGTCTCTGAGTGTGAGCGACGGCAGCGAAACCGTGCCGCGCGTGACGGCGAACTGGACGCTGGATCCCGCCATGCCGCGGGTCAACCAGCCGACGCGCCTGACCCTGGCGATCTGTGACGACGGCAGTCTGCAATGGCAGCGCCCGGAATTGCCGACGCGCGTCGGACACGTCGTGCGCGCCCTGGGCGAAGACGAGGGCACTGGCACGCGCGCGGGGGGCGAAACGTGCACGATGCACCGTTACTACTGGGCGCTGCTTGCAACCCGGGACGGCCCCGCCACGCTTGGCGTGCCCATGCTCGACGCCGGCCGGTTCGGACAACGCCTGCGCTTCCCGGGACCGTCCCTGGCATTCCAGGCGGCCGCCTTGCCCGCCTGGTTGCCCGAGCATGTTCCGCCGGTTGCACCCGTCATCCACGCCGATCCCCTGCCTGCGCGCTGGCCCGTGCAGCGGCCGCTCAGCTGGCGTTTCGAGGTGGTAGGCGGCTACGGCGCGGAAGGCCTGAAGGCCTTGCTGGATTTACAGTTGCGCGAATCGCCCGCGCTCGGCATCTATCCGCCGCTGATCGAGGCAGTGGCGCCGGACGATCCCGCCGCGCCGCTGTCGCGCTATGTCGTCACGCTGTTTCTGGAGCCGCACGCACGCGGTCCGCTGAGCCTGCCGACCCTGCGCCTGCCGTGGTACGACGTGGCGCACGGCCGGTTGGCCAGCACGCGGGTGGCAGGGAAGACGCTGACGGTGTTCGATCCGCGCTGGCAACGCGTCAAACAGGGAATGGGTGGCCTCGCAGGCGCGCTGCTGCTGTCCGGGCTGGTCTGGCAGATACGGCGCATGGTGCGCTGGCGGCTGGCGCGCCGGCGCGGCCTGCGCGCGATCCGTGAAGCACGCGATGTCGCCGGGCTGGACCGGGCAGTGCGACAGTTTTCGCTGACGGATCAGCCTGCCGCATCGAGTCTCGGCGAATGGCAGCGCCGCCTGGCTCAGGAAATGGAGACGGGCGATGTGACCGAAGCCGTACGACAACTGGAACACCAGCGCTTCGGGCTGGCCCCGTCCGCGCTGGTGACATTGCAGCAGGCATTCGTGCAGGCATTGGGGCAGACTCGCGCGAAGCGGCCGCCCTGGTTCGGCGCATCGTTCGCGATGCGGAAGCGCTTGCCACAGGCATGAAAAAAGGGGCTTGCGCCCCTTTTTTCATGCTGCGTCAATCTCAGGCCAGCACGCCGTCATAGTCGGCGATGCCCGGGTTGGATTTGCCGACACCGACGATCTTGGGCTCGTTCAGCTTCAGGCCCTTGATCACCTTCTTGTCGCGCAGGTAGCCGGCGACGACGTCCCAGATCGGCTCGCCGCTGACGCCTTCGCCAACGGGCGCCCAGCCGGCGACCTTGTAGGTCTTGTTCGCATCGACCGGCTTGCCCTTGATGGTCATGTTGCTGATCCGCTTGCCGATGGTCTGGTTCGGATTGATGGTGTATTCGATGCCGCCCACGCGCACCATGTCGCCGCCCTGCTGGTAATAGGGATCGGCGTTGAACAGGTTGTCGCAGACGTCTTCCATGACGGACTTGATCGTTTCGCCCGTCATGTTGGTCAGCGTGGTCTCCGGATAGGTGATCGCGGTCTGGTCCATCAGGCGTTCCATGGTGATGTCTTCGCCCGGCAACAGGGTGGTGCCCCAGCGGAAGCCGGGCGAGAAGGCAGCGTCCGCGCCCTTGACCTCCATCAGCGCGTCGACGATGAGCTGGTCCCAGGTGCCGTTGAAGTTGCCGCGGCGATACAGGAAATCGTCGGAAACGGCGAGCTTCTCGTTCAGCTTCTTCTCGTAGGGGGCGCGCACTTTCTTGATGTACGCATCCATCCCCCGGTCGGCCGGCAGGAGGTTGGAGAACACCGGCAGCAGGCGGTACTTGTAGCTCACCACGCGCTTGCCCTTGACGTCGAAGTCCATCACGCCGAGGAACTTGCCATTGGAGCCGGCGTTGGTCACCAGCGTGATGCCCTTGGCGTTCTTGACCTGGACCGGCTGCGGCACGCCGTCGTGGGTATGGCCGCCGAAGATGGCGTCGATGCCGGTGACGCGGCTGGCCATCTTGAGGTCGACGTCCATGCCGTTGTGCGACAGCACCACGACGACCTGGGCGCCTTTGGCGCGCGCCTCGTCCACCCATTTCTGCATGCTGTCGTCGCGGATGCCGAAGCTCCAGTCCGGCACCATGTAGCGCGGGTTGGCAATGGGCGTGTAGGGGAAGGCCTGGCCGATGACGGCGACCTTGACGCCGTTCATCACCTTCATGACGTAGGGCTTGAACACCTGATCGCCGAAATCGTTGGTGACGATGTTCTGCGCGACGAAATCGATATTCGCTTTCTTGAAATCCTTGTTGACGATTTCCTGCACCCGGTCGGCGCCAAAGGTGGCCTCCCAGTGCGGCGTCATGACGTTGACGCCGAGCGCGATGCAGGCGTCGACCATGTCCTGCGCGTCGGTCCACAGCGAGGTGGCCGAACCCTGCCAGGTATCGCCGCCATCGAGCAGCAGGGCGCCGGGGCGCTGCGCGCGCAGTTTGTCGACCAGGGTTTTCAGGTGGGCGAAGCCGCCGACCTTGCC
>DATCTE010000081.1:0-2961 GCA_036568085.1 Thiobacillus sp. | reverse complement strand
TAGCAGAACTGGCCAATGACATTCCTGTCCCCGGCGTATAAGCGGCGATAGGCCGCGTTGGCTGCCAGGATCCGGTAATCGGCACCCATGACGATCTGGGGGTCGGGATGGGTTTCGAGAAAACTGATGAGTTCGTTGGTGGGTGACATTGCCGCGTGCCATCATGTCAAAAACGTCAGCAAAGTCTACCCGGTTTTGTCATTTATGGCAGTCAGCATTTTCAGCTGCATTCACTGAAATGGTCTATTGTTTTGATATCAAAGAATAATTAAAGCATCGACACCCAACAGGGAGTTGGCACGGCCTTTGCGAATATGGAGCACGTATGAAGCCCCCCATGCCCACCTTCCTGCAACATCCCCTGGCCCGGGAAATCACCCTCGCCGTCGTCATCAAACTCGCCCTGATCGCAGCGATTTTTTACGCGTTTTTCGATGGCCATGCCCTGCACCCCGACGCCGACGCCGTAGCAGAACGCCTGGCCAATCCGAATCTACCCACCCAATCCCAACCCCCTGCCAGGAGCTCCCATGCTGACTGAAGAACTCGTTGACCTGTCGCGGCTGCAATTTGCAGCCACCGCGCTGTACCACTTCCTGTTCGTGCCGCTGACGCTGGGGTTGGCGTTCATCCTGGTCATCATGGAGCTGACCTACGTCATCACCGACCGTCCCATCTACAAGGACATGGTGCGATTCTGGGGCAAGCTGTTCGGCATCAACTTCGCGCTCGGGGTGACCACCGGCATCACCATGGAATTCCAGTTCGGCACCAACTGGGCGTACTACTCGCATTACGTCGGCGACATCTTCGGCGCACCGCTGGCGATCGAGGGCCTGATGGCCTTCTTCCTCGAGTCGACCTTCATCGGCCTGTTCTTCTTCGGCTGGGACCGCCTCAACAAGTGGAAGCACTTCATGGTGACGGTGCTGATGGCGGTCGGCTCCAACCTCTCGGCGCTGTGGATCCTGATCGCCAACGGCTGGATGCAGGATCCGGTAGGCGCTACGTTTTCCTTTGTCACCATGCGCATGGAAATGAGCGATTTCTGGGCCATCGTCTTCAACCCGACAGCGCAGGCCAAGTTCGTGCACACCGTATCGGCCGGGTACGTCACCGCCTCGCTGTTCGTGCTCGGCATTTCCAGCTACTACCTGCTGAAAGGGCGCGACCTCGATTTCGCGCGCCGTTCCTTCCGCATCGCCGCCGGATTCGGCTTCGCTTCGGCATTGTCGGTGATCGTGCTGGGCGACGAATCGGGCTACACCGTGAGCGAATCGCAGAAAACCAAGATGGCGGCGATCGAGGCGATGTGGGAAACCGAACCCGCTCCGGCGGCCTTCACCGTATTCGCCGTGCCGAACGAAAAAGCCGAGCGCAACGATTACCAGTTGCAGATCCCCTATGCCCTGGGCCTGATCGGCACGCGCTCGATCACCAAGACCATGCCCGGCATCAAGGAGATCAAGGCCAGGAACCGCGAACGCATCGAAAACGGTATCCACGCGGTCGTTGCGCTTGAGCAGTTGCGCAGGAACCACGATGACAAGCTTGCGCTCGCGCAGTTCGAGGCCCACAAGGACGACCTCGGCTTCGGCTTGCTGCTGAAGAAATACATTGTCGACGTATCGCAGGCGACGCCCGAGATGATCCAGCAGGCGGTCGACGACACCATCCCGCGCGTCGCGCCTTTGTTCTGGAGTTTCCGCCTGATGGTGGCGCTGGGCTTTGCCTTCCTGCTGCTGTTCACCCTGGCGCTGTTCTATTCAATCAAGGGCACGTTCATCGAGAAGAAATGGCTGCTGCGCTGGGCGCTGTGGTTCATCCCGATGCCATGGATCGCCGCCGAGCTCGGCTGGGTGGTCGCCGAATACGGCCGCCAGCCGTGGACGATCTACGGCGTGCTGCCGACGCACATCTCGGTCTCCAACCTCACGCCCGCCAACATCTACGGCTCGCTGGCCGGCTTCATCGGTTTCTATACCGTGCTGCTGATCGTCGAGATGTATCTGATGACGAAATATGCGCGACAGGGTCCGGCCAGCCTCGGCACCGGCAAATATCACGGCGAAAAGGCAGCTGGCGGCGCACTGCCCGCTGGCGCACCGGCGAACAAAATCTAAGGAGCTGACATGGACTACGAAACCCTGAAACTCGTCTGGTGGCTGCTGATCGGCGTGCTGCTGGTCGGCTTCGCCATCATGGACGGCCACGACATGGGCATGGGCGTGCTGCTGCCGTTTGTCGGCCGGAACGATCTCGAGCGCCGCGCCGTCATCAACACCGTCGCCCCGCACTGGGACGGCAACCAGGTCTGGTTCATCACCGCCGGCGGGGCGATTTTCGCCGCCTGGCCGCTGGTCTACGCGACCGCCTTCTCGGGCTTCTACTGGGCGATGATGGCGGCACTGTGGGCCTTGTTCTTCCGTCCGGTCGGCTTCGACTACCGCTCCAAGATCCAGAATCCGACCTGGCGCAGCACCTGGGACTGGGGCCTGTTCATCGGCGGCGCCGTGCCGCCGATCATCTTCGGCGTCGCCTTCGGCAACCTGCTGCAGGGCGTGCCCTTCCACTTCGACGACATCCTGATGTCGACCTACACCGGCAGCTTCTGGCAACTGCTCAACCCGTTTGCGCTGCTCGCCGGCGTCGTCAGCCTCGGCATGATCACCTTCCAGGGCGCGAATTACCTGATGATGCGCACCGAAGGCGACATCTACCGCCGCACCCGCACCGCCAGCCTGATTTTCGGCGCGCTGACCTTCCTCACCTTTGCGCTGGCGGGCTGGTGGGTGGCGACCGGCATCAATGGCTATGTCATCACCAGCGCCCTCGACCCCAACGGTCTGCCCGACCCGCTCGCCAAGACCGTGGAAACCGCCGCCGGTGCCTGGATGACCAACTACCACACCTATGCGTGGGCGAAATGGGTACCGATCGCCGCGTTCGCCGCGCTGGCAG
>DATCTE010000080.1:0-3873 GCA_036568085.1 Thiobacillus sp. | reverse complement strand
GGCGTGAGGAGAATGCCGGCGCCGGTCGATGCCGACAGGGCGGCGAGCTGCTCGCCCAATGCCCGGCCGATCTCGGGCGTCAGTCGATAGCACTTGTTGGTGCCGCCCACCAGCACCGCCACACGCGGCCGCGGCAAGTGGGCGAACTTTTCTGCGAAACGCGCCCCGGCCTCGTGGATGCGCGTCGGGGTGATCGTATGCAGACCACCCAGCGTAGGGATGACATTCGGACGATTGCAGCGGTCATGCTGGGGCGTGACGATGACGTCGAATTCGTCGTAGGCGGTGTGCGGATCCTGGATGCGGATATTGAACGTGCGTCCGCCGCTGGCGCGCTTGATGGCCAGCGCCACCGCGACGGTCAGCCGCCCGGTGCCGATCACCACATCCGGCCAGGGCGGTTCGATGGCATCGCTGCCCGGGCCCAGAAAACGCAGGGGCGCCAGCCACAGCTGCGGCGGCAGGTGCTTCCAGGGCGCGACAGGCTCGAGGCGTTTCTGCACCACCTCCAGCCCCAATGCCTGGGCCAGGCCGATGGATTGATTGTCCATGCCCGGCACGCCAACGGTCAGTACCCAACAGGTCTTGGCTTGCATCGCGTGTTATCCGTATGAGTGTCCAATTGATTTCGCACGCAATATGGTACGTGAAGCCAGACACTGCGATTTCGTCACCGTGCAGAAGATTTGCGTATCCGACAGCAGAATGGCACCGAGCGCTACCGCTTCGCGATACCGGGTAAACTGGGGCGACTGGCTGGCATACCCGCCGGATGACTGGAGGATGCATGATGAAATGGACCCTGATTCCACTTGCGCTAATCCTGACCGCCTGCGACGCCAGCCCGCCGCCGCAGCCCCAAACCGAAGCCAAGCCGAACCCGGCATTTCAGACGCAGATTCAGGAAATGGAGAAAGCGCGGGCGGTTGAAGGCCAGGTGATGGACGCGGCGCAGGCGCAGCGCCAGCAGATCGACGACGCCACGCAGCGTTAGCGCACGGTTGCCAAAGCAGCCTACGGTTGCGCAATCAACCGCTGCACCACGGCCCCCGCCAGCATCAGCCCGAACAGCGGCGGCATGTAGCTGATGGTGCCGTTGACCGCGCGGTCGCGGCCGCGCCCCTCGACCGGCTGTGGCGGCAACGGCGCGCGCCCGGGCTCGTCGGAGAATACGGTGAGCACGCCTTTGGGAATGCCACGCTTCCTGAGCCGCTTGCGCATCACCGAGGCGAGCGGACACATCTCGGTCTTCGAAATGTCGGCGATCCGGATGCGGGTGGGGTCGAGCTTGTTGCCGGCCCCCATGCTGGAGGCGACCTTGAGGCCGCGCTCGACGCTGGTGGCGACCAGCGCGACCTTGCAGTTGAGCGAGTCGATGCAGTCGATGACGAAATCGACGTCGGCCGGCACGATCTCGGCCACGGTTTCGGGAATCAGGAATTCGCGGATCACGTTGAGTTCGCACTCGGGGTTGATGTCGCGGATACGCGCGGCCATCAGCTCGGCTTTCGGCTGCCCCACGGTGGAGAGCAGCGCGGGCAGCTGGCGGTTGATGTTCGACACGGCGACCACATCGTGGTCGATGAGAGTCAGCCGCCCCACCCCCGCACGCGCCAGCGCCTCGGCGCAATACGAACCGACGCCGCCCAGCCCGGCCACCAGAACGTGTGCACGGGCAAGCCGCGCCTGCTCGCTGGCATCGAGCAGAATCCGGGTGCGTTCAAATTGCGGCAGCAGTGCTGCGTCCATACGATCTTTCACGGGATTTATCCCGTAGAAAGTCGGAGTCTCCTGGTGAGGCATCGGCTAAAATCCCTACATGATGAAATGGCTGGTGACACTTATTCTGGCGTTATTGGTGTTGGGCCTGCTCACGCCCTGGCTCAACCGCCTGGGGCTGGGCCGGCTGCCTGGCGACGTTCAGATCCGACATAAACGGGGCGTATTCTACTTCCCCTTCGCCAGCGTCATTCTCCTGTCGCTGGCGCTTTCGCTGCTTGTCCATCTGTTCGGCCGATGAACAAGGCGCCTGCCCAAAGGATGCCTTATCCAAAATGAATAAAGCATTCGTCAAGGAAACCGATGCAGCGGACGCCGACGAGGACGACCTCGCCGCACCGGCGCTGCCCGCCGGGTCGAAGAACTACATGACCCCCGCGGGCTACGCGCAGCTCGACGCCGAATTCAATCAGCTATGGAAAGTCGAGCGCCCCAGGCTGGTGGAAACCATCTCCTGGGCGGCAAGCAACGGCGACCGCTCGGAAAACGGCGACTACATCTACGGCAAGAAGCGCCTGCGCGAAGTCGATCGCCGCATCCGTTTCCTGTCCAAGCGGCTGGAACACGCCGAGGTTGTCGACCCCGCCCGGCGCGAAGCCACCGACCAGGTTTTCTTCGGTGCCACCGTCACTGTCGCCGACAAGGATGGCATAGAGGCCACCTACGCCATCGTCGGCATCGACGAAGCCGACGCCGGACGCGGACGCATCGCCTGGATCTCGCCGATGGCGCGCGCACTGCTGAAGGCGCGCGAAGGCGACACCGTCAGCGTGCAGACGCCGGAAGGACGGCGCGAGGTGGACATCGTCGAGGTGCGCTACCAGGCGCTCGACTGAGCCGACAGTTCAGTTGAGCGCGCTGGCCAGCAGGCGCCGATAGCGGCTCACCAGTTCGCCGCCTCCCAGCAGGTTGAATACCGACAGCAGGGTCTTGCGTCCGATGTCGTCCTCGAAGCCGCGATCGCGGCGGACGATTTCCAGCAGCTGGTCCATGCCCGCTTCGTACTGCCCGGCGGCAACCCGCAGGTTGGCGAGCTTCAGCCGCGCCTCCAGATCGTTTTCATTCGCCGCCACCCGCGCAGTCAACGCCGCTTCATCCTCGCCCGCCGCGCCCATGAACTGCAGGCGGGCCTTCAATGCGGGCACGCGCGGATCGGCGTCATCCGGCACGCTGCCGAGCAGGCGACGGGTTTCGTCGGCCTCGTTGAGGTCGAGCATGATTTCCGCCGCGTCGAGCCGCACGCCGATGTGGCCGGGATCGATCTTCGAGGCCTCGGCCAGCACCTTCAGCGCGCCGGCAATATCGCCGGCCATGCGTGCTGCCGCTGCCTGCTGGCGCAGTTCGTCGACCGGACCGGGAACCAGGCGATCGAGGAAAGCCCGCACCTCGCCTTCCGGCAACGCACCGGAAAACTCGTCGACCGGCTCGCCGTTGATGAAGGCCTTGACGCTGGGAATCCCGCGCACGCCGTAACGCGCAGCGAGTTCCTGATTGTCGTCGGAATTGATCTTGGCAAGCAGGAACTTGCCGCCGTATTCGGCCGCAAGTTTTTCCAGGATGGGCTTCAGCGATTTGCACGGGCCGCACCAGGGCGCCCAGAAATCAACCACCACCGGGCGATGCTTTGATTCCTCGATAACGTGTTGCGTGAAATCGGCGAGGCCGACGTCGAGTGCATGTTCAGACATGTGAACTCCGCTTCAATCTTTCGGACCGCATCAATCCAGCTTAAATCTGTCTGGCCAGCTCTGCCGCCATGCCGGTATAGGACCCCGGCGTCATCAATTTCAGGCGGGCCTTTTCGGCGTCGGGGATCGCCAGGCCGTCGATGAAGGCATGCAACGTCTCACGCGTCATGCCGGCCTTGCCGCGCGTCAGTTCCTTCAACTGCTCGTAGGGATTCGCCACGCCATAACGCCGCATCACGGTCTGGATCGGCTCGGCCAGCACTTCCCAGTTGGCGTCCAGATCGGCCGCCATTCCGGTATATGACGCTGGCGTCAGCGTTTTCAAGCGGGCCTTCTCCGTGTCGGGAACGGCCAGGCCTTCGATGAAGCCATGCAGGATCTCACGCGTCATGCCGGCCTTGCCGCG
>DATCTE010000079.1:0-2480 GCA_036568085.1 Thiobacillus sp. | reverse complement strand
GCTGTATGTCGACGTCGACCGCGAGAAGGCGAAGATGCTGGGCGTCAAGATCGACGACGTATTCAATACGCTGTCGGCCACCCTGGGCTCGTATTACGTCAACGACTTCAACAAGTATGGCCGCACCTGGCAGGTTCTGATGTCGGCCGAGCCGGGCGCGCGGAAGACGCCGCAGGACGTGTCGGCGCTGTTCGTACCCAACGCGTCCGGCGAAATGGTGCCGATGTCGGCACTGGCCCGGATCCGCTTCTCGTCCGGCCCGGAAACGCTCGACCGTTACAACAATTCCCAGGCGGTCAAGATCATGGGCAGCGCGGTGCCCGGAGTCAGTTCGGGCCAGGCGCTCGCCATCATCGACGGCATTGCCAAGAAAGTGCTGCCGCCCGATTTCAGTTACGAATGGACCGGCGCCTCGTTCCAGGAGAAACGTTCGAGCGGGACGTCGGGCATCGCGCTGGGATTGGCGGTGCTGATGGTGTTCCTCATCCTTGCGGCGCAGTACGAGAAATGGACGCTGCCGTTCGCCGTGCTGATGGCGCTGCCCTTCGGCACCTTCGGTGCGCTGGCGGCAGTGTGGCTGCGCGGGCTGTCCAACGACGTGTATTTCCAGATCGGGCTGGTGACCCTGCTGGGCCTCGCGGCGAAGAACGCGATCCTGATCGTCGAATTCGCGGTGCTGAAGAAGCAGGAGGGTTATTCCAGCGTGGCCGCTGCGCTCGAAGCCGCCCGTCTGCGCTTCCGCCCCATCCTGATGACCTCGCTTGCCTTCATCCTCGGCGTGCTGCCGCTGGCGATTTCAACCGGGGCGGGGGCCGGGGCGCGCCATGCGGTCGGCACCGGCGTCGTCGGCGGGATGCTCGCCGCCACCTTCCTCGCGGTGTTCTTCATCCCGCTGTTTTTCCACTGGGTGTCGGACAGGCGGCTGCAGGCCAGGTCGGAAGAGATCGATGCACATCCGCACGCCACGCGCTACGACAACGTCCATATGCCGTCTCACCATCCTTCGCCGGCTTCGCGGCCACCGGCGGAATAACGGGGTTACCGGGCTGAGCGCGGCGGCCCGACGAAGCGGGTATCAGGGTGTGGGCGCACCCCCATTCAAGGGAGGGGTGTCTCCGCCGTTAACGTTAACGGCGCATCTCGGGATGGACGACGTTAGTTCCGTTTGCATGAGGTGCGCATATGGGCGTTGACCGAAGTCGTTAAAATCTAAATACTTGCATGGCAAGTATGGTCATTAGTGCAACCCTCCAGCCAAGAGAGGACAGCCAGCTTCAATGCCAGGACAAGAGTCACACCGCCTCGCCGGCATACTGCTGTTGGCCGCAAGCATCCCGCTACTGCTGTGGCAGGCCGTTCCGGCCAATCAACTGACGCTCTCGGCCCCGGCTTTCCTGGCAGCGCATTCGCTGATGGAAATCTTCGCCGTCATCGTGGCGGCGCTGGTTTTCTTCACTGGCCACGGCGCGCAGGAAACCGTGCGCTCGATCCGCGCCATGGTGCTGGGCTGCGCGTTTCTGGCGGTGGCGCTGTTCGATATCCTGCATTTTCTGTCCTATGCGGGCATGCCGGACCTGATCAGTCCCAGTTCTCCGCACAAGGCGATTTTGTTCTGGTTATGTGGCCGCCTGGCTGCCGGAGTCGGCCTGCTGGCGTATGTGCTGCTTCCGGAAACGCCCGCCACGCGTTACCCGGCCAGTCGCTATGGCTGGGCTGTGGTTCTGCTGGTGTTGGGGACCCTTTCCTACGGGCTTCTGGCCTCACCCCAGACGATTCCGGCGATGTATGTACTGGGTCAAGGGTTGACCCCGCTCAAGGTGACGCTCGAATGGGGCGTGTTCGGCCTTTACCTTGCTGTCGCCGCCCTGCTGTACCTGCGCCGCACACGGATCACCCACTGCGATTTCGAGAGCCTGATGCTGGCCCTGCTGCTGATGGCGGCGGCCGAACTGTTCTTCGTCGTATATGTGAACGTGAGCAGTACGGCCAACCTGCTGGGGCATACCTACAAGGTGTTTGCCTATTATTTCCTCTATCGTGCGATCTATGCCGAAGCGGTGAGCCGCCCGTTTCGGCAGATGCGCCATATGCTCACCCATGACGACCTGACCGGGCTGCCCAACCGTACCGCATTTGGTGAACGCCTCAATCTGTCTGTCGTCCGCGCCCGTGATGAGCAGGTGCCCTGCGCCGTGTTGTTGCTCGACCTGGACTATTTCCAGAACGTGAACGACACGCTGGGCCACGAGCAGGGCGATCTGCTGCTGGTTGCAGTCGCCCAGCGCATCCGCGCCGCCCTGCCGAAAGCGGCTTTCATGGCCCGCTTCAGCGGCGACGAGTTCGTCGTCATGCTCGAAAACGCACCGGTCGACCAGGCCCGGCTGGTGGGCCAGACCCTGCTTCAGACCATGGCCCGCGAGTTCGACATCGGCAACGACCGCCTGGGAATCAGCGTCAGTATCGGCATCGTCACGTACCCG
>DATCTE010000078.1:0-9454 GCA_036568085.1 Thiobacillus sp. | reverse complement strand
GGGCTCGCTCGGCGCCATGCAGAAGGGGGCGGCCGACCGCTACTTCCAGGACTCCGACATGAACGTCGACAAGCTGGTGCCCGAGGGCGTGGAGGGCCGCGTGCCCTACAAGGGCAGCGTGCTGGCCGTGATCCACCAGCTGATGGGCGGCCTGCGTTCGTCGATGGGGTATCTGGGCGTTTCCAGCATCACCGACATGCATGCGAAAGCGGAATTCGTCGAAATCACCTCGGCCGGCGTGCGTGAATCGCACGTGCACGACGTGCAGATCACCAAGGAAGCGCCGAATTACCGTGTTGAGTAGGGGTTGGGAATTAGGAGCCAGGGTTTAGGGGAAGTCACGCTACGCGTGGCTTTCTTTTTTCAAACACCTGGCCCCTCAGACCCTAGCTCCTAGATCCTAGCTCCCCGCCCCTAGAAGAAAATGCACCAGAAAATCCTCATTCTCGATTTCGGTTCCCAATACACCCAGCTCATCGCCCGCCGTGTGCGCGAGGCAGGCGTGTATTGCGAACTGCATCCCAACGACGTGACCGAAGCGTTCGTGCGCGACTTCGCGCCGGCCGGCATCATCCTCTCCGGCGGACCGAATTCGGTGTACGAGGACGAAACGCCGCGCGCGCCCGATGCCGTGTTCACGCTCGGCGTGCCGGTGCTGGGCATCTGCTACGGCATGCAGACGATGGCGGCGCAATTGGGCGGCCAGGTCGAATCTGCCGCCAAACGCGAATTCGGTTACGCCGAAATCCGCGCGCGCGGCCACACTGCGCTGCTGCGTGACATCCAGGACCGCGCCAACGACGAAGGCCATGGCCTGCTCGACGTGTGGATGAGCCACGGCGACAAGGTCACCGCGTTGCCGCCCGGCTTCAAGCTGATGGCGAGCAACGCCGCTACGCCGATCGCCGCGATGGCCGACGAAGAGCGCAAGTTCTACGGCGTGCAGTTCCATCCCGAAGTCACCCACACGCTGCAGGGCAAGGCCATTCTCGCGCGCTTCGTGCACGACATCTGCGGCTGTGGTTCCGACTGGAACATGCCCGACTACGTCGACGAGGCGATCGGCAAGGTGCGCTCGGAAGTCGGCAGCGATGAAGTGATCCTGGGCCTGTCTGGCGGTGTCGATTCCTCGGTCGTGGCGGCACTGCTGCACAGGGCAATCGGCAAGCAGCTCACCTGCGTGTTCGTCGACAACGGCCTGCTGCGGCTGAACGAGGCTGAGCAGGTGATGCAGACCTTCGCCGACAACCTCGGCGTCAAGGTCATCCACGTCGATGCACGCGACCGCTTCATGGACGCGCTTGCCGGCGTCACCGACCCCGAACAGAAGCGCAAGATCATCGGCCGCGAATTCGTCCACGTGTTCCAGGAAGAAGCCGAGAAGCTGCCGAATGCAAAATGGCTGGCCCAGGGCACCATCTATCCCGACGTCATCGAATCGGCCAGCGCCAAGACCAAGAAGGCGCACACCATCAAGAGCCACCACAACGTCGGCGGCCTGCCCGATACGCTGCACCTGAAACTGCTGGAGCCGCTGCGCGAGCTGTTCAAGGACGAAGTGCGCGAACTCGGCATCGCGCTCGGCCTGCCGCACGACATGGTCTACCGCCACCCCTTCCCCGGCCCCGGCCTCGGCGTGCGCATCCTCGGCGAAGTGAAGCGCGAATACGCCGACCTGCTGCGTCGCGCGGATGCCATCTTCATCGATGAATTGCGCGCGTCCGGCTGGTACGAGAAAACCAGTCAGGCCTTCGCCGTGTTCCTGCCGGTCAAGTCCGTCGGCGTGATGGGCGACGGACGCACCTACGATTATGTGGTTGCGCTGCGCGCCGTCGTCACCAGCGACTTCATGACCGCCCACTGGGCCGAACTGCCCTATACCCTGCTCGGCAAGGTCTCCAACCGCATCATCAACGAAGTGCGCGGGCTGAACCGCGTCGTCTACGACATCAGCGGCAAGCCGCCGGCCACCATCGAGTGGGAATAATTCAGGCTTGTTCGCGGGCTTTCGGTGACTATCGGAAACTCTTTATAACTGATTGATTATTAAAAATATATAACACGGAATCTATCGGTAACAATTGCTGGCAAGCAGATCAAAGTGTCGGTCGATCTGACGGTAGCCAAGTACGGTCTCAAAGGACTATAATTTCTACCGTCAAGCCGTTTGGACGCGTGACGGTAAAAAATCAAGCAAAAAGCTAGATTTCATGCGGGTTCCGAGCGGATTATCAATCTGAAGGTGCGTGACGGTAAAGTCATCACCGCCACGGAGGACGCCGATGCTCACCGACACCGCACTGAAGAACCTCAAGCCCAAGAGCGCTCAATACAAGGTGGCCGACCGAGACGGCATGTACGTGACCGTCTCGCCAGCCGGCACCGTCACCTTCCGTTACGACTATCGCCTCAATGGGCGTCGCGAAACGCTGACCATCGGCCGCTATGGGCCGGATGGCTTGTCGCTGGCCAGGGCGCGCGAGCGCTGCCTGGAGGCCAGGCGTGCGGTGGCCGATGGGCGGTCGCCTTCCCGGGAGAAGCAGCGCCAGAAGCGCCGGCTGGCCGAGGCAAAGACCTTCGGCGAATTTACCGTCAGGTGGGCCGCCGAGGCGCGTATGGCCGACAGCACGCGATCCATGCGCAAGAGCATCCTCGATCGCGACATCCTGCCGGTTTTCCAGAATCGGCTACTGACCGAGATTACAGCCGACGACCTGCGCGACCTGTGCTACAAGGTCAAGGGCAGGGGAGCGCCAGCCACCGCGATCCATGTCCGCGACATCGTTAAACAGGTCTATGGCTTTGCCATTTTGCACGGCGAGAAGGTGGCCAACCCTGCAGACGACGTTGGTCCATCGTCGATCGCCACCTTCGTGCCGAAGGACCGCGCGCTATCACCGAGTGAGATTCGCATCGCGCTCTCGCAGATGGAGTACGTCGCCTCGTATCCTACGATCAAGCTCGGCCTGCGACTGATTTTGCTCACCTTGGTGCGCAAGAGCGAGTTGATCCACGCGACGTGGGACGAGGTGGATTTCGAGAAGGCGCTATGGAGCATTCCGAAGGAACGCATGAAAGCGTCCAAGGCCCATAACATCTACCTGTCGCAGCAGGCGCTCGACATCATGATCGCGCTACGCACCTGTGCCGGCGGCTCGCGCTACCTGATCCCTTCGCGCTACGACGCCGACAAGTGCATGTCCAACGCCACGCTCAATCGGGTCACGCAACTGATCATCGAACGCGCGAAGGCGAACAAACTCCCGCTGGAGCCCTTCACCGTGCATGACCTGCGCCGCACCGGTTCCACCATCCTCAACGAACTCGGTTTCAATAGCGACTGGATCGAGAAGTGTCTGGCTCACGAAGACGGCCGCTCATCCCGTGGTGTTTACAACAAGGCTGAATACGCCGAGCAGCGCCGTCACATGCTGCAGGAATGGGCCGACATGATTGACGCTTGGGTGGCGGGCAAGCCGCATACACCTACGCTGCTGCCGCCATCCATGAAGGTGCTCACTACGCAGGCATTTCTTTGACGGGACGGCGCTTGCGTTGGCGCACATCGGGCGAGGGCGCTCGCTTCAGTTGATCTAAGTCGGAAGCCTGCCGCCGCGCGGCTATCCAAGCCTCCACCTCGGCCAGGTCCCACACTACGCAGCGTGCCGTCAGATTGAACCGGCGCGGAAATTCCCCGCGGCGTTCCATGTCGTAGATCGTAGTATCGGCCAGCGGCACCAGTTGACGCAATTCAGTGCGTCGGATAGTGCGCCGGAAGGGAAGAGGGCTCTTGAGTGATGGATGCGGTAACTTGTCGTCCTCGGGGCGATAAGCATCATGCACGACGCGCTCGCTAACAGTTACTCGCGGTGATGATCTGTCTTTCATAGTCGAGTCCAGGGCAAAAGGTAGCGACTGAAGCGTTACGATGTTTCAAGGACATATGCTGACTATCGAAGCCATGATCAACAACCTACTGTGGCGAAGCACGGCGTACGACAGTACTATTCGATGGATATGGTTGTAATGAGCCAACCCGCCCAGATCGAGCAGACAAACGAAGCTACGGCCAATCCAGCCGGAGTATTCGACTTGTCCAGCGCCGAAGGCGTCAATGAGTCCGAGCGGATGCTCATGCGTCTATGCCGAAAGTCGTTCCTGAGCCTCTGGGCACATGCCAACCTCCATACCGCCCAGGACATGCGAGACGGCAGGGGTAGTGCGAAGGAATTTGCCGATGTGCTGGTTATATTTGGCAACGATGTGATCATCTTTTCCGACAAGAACATCCAGTTTCAGGCGGATCGGGAACAAAATATCGCCTGGCCACGGTGGTTCAAGCGTGCCGTGACCGAATCAGCCATCCAGTTGCACGGTGCGATGAGTTGGCTGCGACGATTCCCCGGGCGCATCTTCCTCGATGCGGCCTGCACGCGACCTCTGCCTATCGAGCTACCTTCCGCAGATCGAGCCCGCTACCATCTTGTTGCGGTCACACGTGGCAGTCGCGACGCCTGTCTCAAGACCTTTCCCGGCAGCTTCGGCACTTTGCAGATCGACACCGGTATTGAGGGACGAGCCCATGAGAAAGTGCCGTTCACGGTTGGTGCACTGGACCGCTCCAAGCACTTTGTGCACGTCCTGGATGAGTTCTCGCTCGAAGTCGTCATGGATGAGATGGACACCATCACTGACTTCCTGGCGTATCTCAAGGCGCGTGAGGCCTTCTTGAGCGAGGCCGATACGACCGTGGTTGCCGCTGGGGAAGAACAATTGATCGCCGCCTACATTTCCAATGGCGACAACGGCAAGCACCCATTTCTGCCTGATGCCGTTGGCTCGGATAAGCCTAGTCTCGTGATTTTCGACGATTCACACTATCCAGGCCTCATACAACGCCCCGAGTACCAAGCAAAACGCCGTCAAGATGAACGCAGCCGCGCGTGGGACGACCTACTCGAAAGACTGATCCGGCTGGGCGACCCCAGGCTGGTTCATCCTGAAGTCGAGCAAACAAACCACGAGACAGAAGAAGCGCTGCGACTGATGGCGTCCGAATCGCGATTCAGGCGTCATCTACTCACCGAATCGTTGCTGGAAATGTTGGCGGCGGCCGCGGAGGAGCCCTGTAAGCGGCGCGCGAGAGTTTTCACGACACACGAGCAGTCCGATCTCGTCTACATCTTTCTGGTCACGCCAAAGCGCCCGAATGAGACCGATGACGATTACCGTAAACACCGTGTGGCGATGCTTCATGCGTACTGTCGTTGCGCCAAGTTGCGCTTTCCTCAATCTGAGACCTTCATTGGCCTTGGGCTCGACCATCCGGCCAGGGACTATGAAATGTCGTCGGAAGACGTAATTGTCTTCACCTGTCACGAATACACGCCTGCTGAGAAAGCCGAAACCGAGCGCTTTCAGCGGGAGCTTGGCATTCTTGGCGAGGGACTTACGATGCGGGAGGGCTACGCGACCGAGTTCGCCGCAATGGCCATGGCTCGGCCACAGGCCAATCCGAAGCGGCATGACGACAACAAGAAGCGCAAGGCAAAGCTCGCGAAAGCGTCGCGACGCCGAAACCGTCGATAAGGCGGACAACCCTGCGAAAACTCAGGTGCCAGGCACCGGTTCCGGATGGGTCGCCGATCCGGTTTTCGCCAGATATTTCTTGAATTCACGGTCGCGAACCATGAATGCTTCAAGCATGTGGGGTATCAACGCGACGCCGTCCACGGATTCGCCGTAGGCCTGGGCATGAAGCGCCGCGTAATGGTCCAGCATTATCTTCAGGTTGGCGGAAAGCGAAATCGTAAGCTTTACGGTCTCGGCTTTGGGCAGCGGACCCAGCCGAAGTTTCCTCGTGCTCATTGCGATGCCCCTCGTTGAAAGAACAGCGGCTGATAGGGGCGCAGGATCAGATCCTTGTTCACCATCACCCGCATCGGAAAGCCCGGCCGTATCGTCAGCGTCGGCTGGATGCTCAGGTTGCGCTTGGTGATCTCCTGGCCCGCCTGGTTCACGGTGTCCTGAGCGCTCTGGCGTGCCGCAATCACCACTCGGTTGCCATTGCCGCCATTGTCAGGAGCGGCCAGTTCGGCCCCGACACCTAGCAGCGTGGACAGTGCGGCGCTCGCCAGGATTCGATCCCAATGCCAATCGACGCCATCCTCCAGACCGGCATAGCCGGCCGGGTCAATGCCGGGCAGCTTGTCCAGCGAGATTGAGGAGGTGTCGGGCAAGATTAGCCGAGTCCAGACCAGCAGTACGCGGCGCTGGCCGAATGCCACTTGGCTGTCGTAACGGCCGACCAGTCGCGAACCCTGCGGGATCAGCAGATAGCGCCCCGTGGCCGTGTCGTAGACAGCTTCGGTCACGGTGGCGATGACCTGCCCGGGCAAGTCGGAATTGATGCCCGTCACCAGCGCCGCCGGAATGATGGTGCCCGCCATCACCTGGTAGGGCGAGGCTGGTAGTTGCAGGCTGGCCGGATTGCGGGTGGTCGTATCGCCGCCATTGGCGACAAGCGCCTGCTTCTGCTCCTGCCGATTCTGCACAGCCGTCGGATCGGTCGGCTGTGCCGACGCGAAGGCAGAGGCCATGGGATTGAAGGCTTGATTGCCCGATGCCGGCTCGGGTTGGATTGCGGCCACGGTGGTTGCCGGTGTCACATTTGTTGTACTACTGCTGCGGAAAAACACCGACGAACGCGCCGCATCCTCGGCATCGCCCGGCTGAGCGATACGGCCGGGTTGCGCGGGGGTGTACGCACCTGTGTTCCCGTGGTTTTGCGCATGCACGATGGCCGGCCCCAAGTCGCCCGGCAATGGCTCACCCAACATCGGCACCACAGGCTTGGCCATTGGCACCACCTTGGAATAATCCGTTGGCAACTGGTCGAGGCTATCGGCCCGTGAGACGCGATCCACGTTATACAGCTCGGTGGCCGGGTTGCGCTCACGCTTGTGCGGCTGCAAGGACCAGAGTGTGGCGCCCAGTATGACGATGCCGAGCGCCCCTGCAAGCATGGTCAGCATGCGCCGATTGAGGCGCGTGACCGGACGCGGCGAAGCGCGCAGAGCCAAGGTGTCCGGGTCGGCCTTATCTGTCCCCGTCGGCGGCGTCTGCGGTGTGGCGGACATGCTCATGCTCAATACCTCCGCGCCATGCTGCCCACGCCATCGGTGCGCTCGATGCGCACCACGGCGGCCTTGTCCGCACCCAGCCGCAACTCGGCCGCACCGAACAGCCGATCCACGATGTAATACGGCGAATGGAAGCGGTAGTTCACGAGCTGGCCATCGCCCTGCTGCCCGATCACGAATAGCGGTGGCAGCTCGCCCTGCGCGATGCCGGCGGGGAACTGGATATAGACCCGCTCGCCGTCATCGAACGCGCGCAACGGCTTCCACGGTGGGCTGTCACCGGAGATGGCGTAGCGGAACTTGATCTGCTCCAGCGACAAGCCCGAGTCTACCGGCGCTGCCGCCTGAGCCTGCTGCGCCTGCTTCTGCAAGGCCAGCATGCGGTCCTTCGGGTAGTCCCACGATGCCGATGCCATCCACGCCTGCGGTGTCGAAGATAGTTCGAGTAGGTAGGTGCGGCGGTTGGTGGTGATGACCAGGTTTGTCTTCAAGCCGACGCGCGTGGGCTTCACGAGGATGTTCACGCGCAGACTGGCACCCACGCCGCTCGCGGTATCGCCCACGATCCAGCGCACGGTGTCGCCGGCCGAGACCGTCACCAGTTCCTCACCCTCCTGCAAGGTGATAACAGTGACACGCCCCGGACTGGTGTAGAGCTGATACAGCGCGCCGTCCGTATAGGGCCAGACCTGGATCGCGTTTATATAGCCTTCGCGGCTGGGGGCCACGCGGGCTTCGGCATTGGCGCGCGCCACACGAACCTTCTCGTCGGGCGATTCGGCGACTGGCTTGTCCTCTGGCGAGCTCGCCAGCGGCTTCAACTGTTCGGGCAGCGGAAGTGGTTTCGGCATTTCGACCACCTCGATGGGTTTGGGCAATTCCGGCAGCACGTGCGCCGCGATGGGTTCGTCCAGCGTGATGTCCGGCGGCAGCTTGCCGTGTGTGGCGCAGCCGGTGAAAGTCACCAAGGTGGCGCTCAGGATCAACGGCAAAGCGTAAATACGGATTTGGGTTTTCATGGTTTTGGGGTTCCTTCGGTTGCGTCGAGTTCACGGCTCCAGGACAGGCCGTTGACATAAATTCCCAGCGGGTTCTTGCGCAGCCGCTCTTCGGTGCGCGGCGGTTGCAGTACGATGGACAGCACAGCCGTCCAGCGCTCGGTGCCAGAAGGTGAACCGTTCACATAGGTGCGCTCGATCCAGCGCACCTGGAACGACGACGGGCTGGCGCGCACCACGCTGGTGATCTCCACGGCTGTCGAGCTCTGCCCGATGCGCGCGAACGGATCGTTGCTGCGCGCATAGTCGTTCAGTGTGGCCGCGCCTGTATCCGTGGTGTAGTTGTAGGCTTCGAGCCAGTTCTGCCGCACCACGATGGGATCGATCGACAGCGAGCGCACGTCGGTGAGGAAGCGCGCCAGGTGGTAGGCGATCTGCGCATCGTTCGGCTTGTACGGCGTGGCGGCTTCGCCCACCGCGCGCACCTGGCCGCCGGTGGCCACTTCGACCACATACGGCGTGACGATGGACTGTGCCGACCGCCACACCAGCCCCCCAGCCATCAGCAAGGCAAGCGACAGGCAGCCGAAGGCCATCAGTCGCCAGTTCTTCGCCTGCACGCGCGCACTGCCGATGCGCTGGTCCCAGACCTGTGCGGCAGCTTGGTATGGGGTGACGGGCTCGAGCGTTTCCGAGTACTTCACCTGGGGTCGTTTGAATCGCATGAACTGATCTCCGTTAAACTTCCTTAGTGGTTCGAATCGTCGCGCAGGCTCGGACTGGCACCGCTGCCGCCGTGATCGCCCGAGCGCAGAGTGTGCGCCGCCGTGGTGGCCGCATGGCTCACCTGCTGTTTGCGGCGCATTTGTTTGGCCCAGGCGGGCTCCGCTGTTGATGGCTTGGCTTCGGTCGAATCGGCCGATTCGGTAGAACTCGCGGCCGCAGGCGCAGCAGCTTCCTCGACGAAATTGGCTACGCGATCCTTGACCGCCTTGGCACTCGCGGCGACGCGCTGGCCGACGGCCCCGGCACCACTCTTGGCCACATTGGCAAGGCCTGCGCCAGCAGCACGAACTCCACCGCCACCCGATGCCGCGGCGCCAGCCTGGTAGGCGGTTTTCGCGCCGCTTGCCATTGAGCTGCTCGCACGCCCGGCCGATGCAGCGCTACCGATGGCCGCGCGCGCAGCGCCCGGCACCATGCGTGCGCCAGTGGCCACCGCCGCGCCACCCGTCGCGATAGCCGCGCCACCGGCCACCGCCAAACCAGCAGCCCCCAGCGCCGTGCCGGCCGCCGCACCCGCACCGAGCTGCG
>DATCTE010000077.1:0-2109 GCA_036568085.1 Thiobacillus sp. | reverse complement strand
CAATGCGCATGTGGTCAAGGGCGCGGATGAGGTGGTGGTCAAGCTTATCGACAAGCGCACCTTCACCGCCAAGGTGGTGGGGGCGGACGCGCGCACTGATGTCGCCGTCATCAAGATCACCGCCAACAACCTGCCTGTCGTCAAGCTGGGGGATCCCACCAAGCTGCGGGTCGGCGAGGCGGTGGCAGCCATCGGTTCGCCCTTCGGTTTCGAAAACTCGGTCACGGCGGGCATCGTCTCCGCCAAGGGGCGTTCGCTGCCGTCGGAATCCTATGTGCCCTTCATCCAGACCGATGTGCCGATCAATCCTGGCAATTCGGGCGGGCCGTTGTTCAATATGAAGGGCGAAGTGGTCGGCATCAATTCGCAGATTTACAGCCGCAGCGGCGGCTACATGGGGGTGTCGTTCGCGATCCCGATCGATGTGGCGATGGAAGTGGCGAAGCAGCTCGAGAGCGGCGGCAAGATTTCACGCGGCTGGCTAGGCGTGGTGATCCAGGAAGTGACGGCCGATCTGGCTGATTCCTTCGGCCTGGATCGTCCGCGCGGTGCGCTGGTGTCACAGGTTCAGGACGATAGCCCGGCGAGCAAGGCCGGATTGCAGGCAGCCGACGTCATCCTGGAATTCAACGGCAAGGCCGTGGAAAACTCCAGCGACCTGCCGCGCATGGTCGGCATGGCCAAACCCGGTACCAGGATTCCGCTGCAGATCTGGCGCAAGGGCAAACTCCAGCAACTCAACGTGGTACTGGGTGAACTGCCTGCCGAAAACCAGCAGGCCGGCAAAGATGGCAAGGCCATGTTGCGCGGCGGGCTGGCCCTGTCGGAGCTGGGAGCGGATCAGCGGCGGGCGCTCGACCTCGACCATGGCGTGCTGGTCGCGGATGCCACGGGCGAAGCGGCGCGTGCCGGCATTCGAACCGGCGATATCATCCTGGCGGTCAACAATACCAGGGTCGCCAGCGTTGAAGACTACCGCAAGGCCGTCGCCGGGATACCTGCCGGCAAAAGCGCGGCGATCCTGGTGCGTCGCGGCGACGGAACGCTCTACATTCCGCTGAAGATTTCGGGTGGGTAACACGCTGACGCTCTACCCGCAAGGGGCAGGCCGTGACTGTAAAGACGCTAAAGCGTCAACACTCACGCTCTACACGCGGGCAGGCTGCCCGCTCTGCGAGGACATGGCGGCCGCGGTTTACGCACTGATCGCGGGAACCGGGCACGGCCTGATCCCCGTGGATGTGGATGCCGACCCCGCGCTCAAGGCGAAATACGGCTGGGAGGTCCCCTTGCTGTTCGACGGCGACACCGAGATTTGCCGTCATCAGCTGAATCTGCCTGCGATTCAGGAATGGCTGCGCGCCCACTCCTGAAATCCGTTAAAATTCTGCAAGTTATCGCATCCCTTGTCGGGCGCGGAAACGTGCCCGTTTTGCTGTGTCCCAGAACCTGATCCGCAATTTTTCCATCATCGCCCACATCGACCATGGCAAGTCCACCCTGGCCGACCGCCTGATCCAGCATTGCGGCGGGCTGTCCGAGCGCGAGATGGAGGCGCAGGTGCTCGATTCGATGGACCTGGAGAAGGAGCGCGGCATCACCATCAAGGCACAGACCGCCGCGCTGACCTATCGGGCGCAGGACGGCCAGACCTACCGCCTGAACCTGATCGACACCCCCGGCCACGTCGACTTTTCCTACGAAGTGAGCCGCTCGCTGTCGGCCTGCGAAGGCGCGCTGCTGGTGGTCGATGCCTCACAGGGGGTCGAAGCGCAGACGGTGGCCAACTGCTACACCGCGATCGACCTCGGCGTCGAGGTAATCCCGGTGCTGAACAAGATCGACCTGCCGGCCGCCGACCCCGACCGGGTGGCCGAGGAAATCGAGGACATCGTCGGGCTGGATGCGAGCGATGCGGTGCGCGCCTCGGCCAAGACCGGCATCGGCATTCCCGAAATCCTCGAGGTGGTGGTGAAGCAGGTGCCGCCGCCGCGCGGCAAGGAAGACGCACCCCTGAAGGCGCTGATCATCGATTCGTGGTTCGACAACTACGTCGGCGTGGTGATGCTGGTACGGGTGGTCGACGGCGTCCTGCGCCCCAAGGACAAG
>DATCTE010000076.1:0-2250 GCA_036568085.1 Thiobacillus sp. | reverse complement strand
GAAATACCCAACCAGCGTACAGGCCAGCATCGACACCACCAGGATGTTCAGGCCGCGGCGCCGTTTTGCGTCCAGGTCCTTGGCCAGCGCCACCAGCACCAGCATGGCCAGCGCGCAGCCAACCGTCAGCCACGCTTCGCTGTTGAAGATGTTCGCGGCGATATTGCCGAACTGCTTGCGGTCGGCCAGCGTCGCCGACAGCGTCGGCGCCACCAGGTAGCCGACCGTCCACAGGCTGCCGGCCCACAGGGTGGCGACCAGCAGCCGCAGGCGCGCAGCCATCATCAGATGTACTTGACTTCGAGGATTTCGTATTCGCGCGGGCCGGACGGCGCCTGCACTTCCACCACGTCGCCCGCGTACTTGCCGATCAGGGCGCGCGAGATCGGCGAGGTCACCGAAATCTTGTTGAGCTTGAGGTCGGCTTCGTCGAGGCCGACGATCTGGTAGCTCACCTTCTGGCCGTTTTCCAGGTCTTCCAGGAACACGGTGGAGGCGAACACCACGCGCCCTTCGGCGTCGAGGGTGGCCGGGTCGATGATCTGGGCCGAGCTCAGTTTGCCTTCGAGTTCGGCGATGCGGCCTTCAACAAACGCCTGGCGCTCCTTGGCCGCGTCGTACTCCGCGTTTTCCGACAGGTCGCCGTGCGAACGCGCTTCGGCGATCGCCTCGATCACGATGCGGCGTTCCTTGGTCTTCAGGTGGTGCAGCTCTTCCTTGAGCAGCTCGGCGCCGTATTTGGTAAGTGGAACAGTGTTGTTCATGTCGTATTCGGTAAGTGCTAAAAGTGAAAACCACAGAGCCCGCGAGACAAAAGCCTCACGAGCTCTGTGGTTAGTAGTACTGCTGCCGATTAGTTTAAGGTTTTATGCAGACCTTGTAAATCGTACACGCGCAACTCGTCGAGATGGCGCATGCCTTCGACCGCAGCCTCGGCACCCGCTATTGTAGTGTATGTCGTCACGCCGGCGGCCAAAGCCGAGATGCGAATCGCGCGCGAGTCCACAATCGCGCTGCGCTTCTCTTCCACAGTGTTGATGACCAGTGCAATCTCGTGGTTCTTGATGATGTCCACCACGTGCGGACGGCCCTCGATCACCTTGTTGATCGCCTGGCACGGGATGCCGGCGGTGTTGATGACGGCGGCCGTGCCCTTGGTGGCCACGATCTGGAATCCCATCTCGTGCAGGTCGCGCGCCACCTTCACGGCGCGCGGCTTGTCGGACGATTTCACCGACAGGAACACCTTGCCCGACTCCGGCAGCTTGACGCCGGCGCCCATCTGCGACTTGACGAAGGCTTCGCCGAAGGTCATGCCAACGCCCATGACTTCGCCGGTGGACTTCATCTCTGGGCCGAGGATGGTGTCCACGCCAGGGAACTTCACGAACGGGAACACGGCTTCCTTGACGCTGAAGTAAGGCGGAATCACCTCCTTGGTGATGCCCTGCGATTCGAGCGTCTGGCCAACCATGCAGCGCGCGGCGATTTTCGCCAGCTGCAGGCCGGTCGCCTTCGACACGAAAGGCACCGTGCGCGAGGCGCGCGGGTTCACTTCGAGCACATACACGGTGTCGCGCATCTGGCCGTCGCGTTCCTGCTTCTGGATCGCGAACTGCACGTTCATCAGGCCGACCACGTTCAGGCCCTTGGCCATCAGCGCGGTCTGGCGCTTGAGTTCATCGATGGTGTCCTGCGACAGCGAGTAAGGCGGCAGCGAGCATGCCGAGTCGCCCGAGTGCACGCCGGCCTGTTCGATGTGCTCCATCACGCCGCCGATGAAGGTAGTTTCGCCGTCGGAGATGCAGTCGACGTCGCACTCGATCGCGTCGTTCAGGAAGCGGTCGAGCAGCACCGGCGAATCGTTCGACACCTTGACCGCTTCGCGCATGTAGCGTTCGAGGTCGCGCTGCTCGTGCACGATTTCCATCGCGCGCCCGCCCAGCACGTACGAAGGACGCACCACCAGCGGGTAGCCGATTTCCTGGGCCAGTTCAAGGGCTTCGGATTCGGTACGCGCGGTGCGGTTAGGCGGCTGGCGCAGGCCGAGCGTCTGCAGCATCTGCTGGAAGCGCTCGCGGTCTTCAGCCGCGTCGATCATGTCGGGGCTGGTGCCGATGATCGGGACGCCAGCAGCTTCCAGACCCAGGGCAAGCTTCAGGGGCGTCTGGCCGCCGTACTGCACGATCACGCCGATTGGCTTTTCCTTGTCCACAATCTCCAGCACGTCTTCGAGCGTCACGGGCTCGA
>DATCTE010000075.1:0-2135 GCA_036568085.1 Thiobacillus sp. | reverse complement strand
GGACGGCATGAATGTGGTCGGCGACCTGTTCGGCTCCGGCAAGATGTTCCTGCCGCAGGTGGTGAAGTCAGCCCGTGTGATGAAGCAGGCGGTCGCCTACCTGATGTCGTTCATGGAGAAAGAGAAGGAAGCGCGTCTGCGCGCCGGCGGCGCCGCCGAACGCAACTCCAACGGCAAGATCGTGATGGCGACCGTGAAGGGCGACGTCCACGACATCGGCAAGAACATCGTCGGCGTGGTGCTCGGCTGCAACGGCTACGACATCGTCGATCTCGGCGTCATGGTGCCGGCGCAGAAGATCCTCGACGCGGCAAAAGAGCACAAGGCCGACATCATCGGCCTGTCGGGCCTCATCACCCCCTCGCTGGAGGAAATGGCGCATGTGGCCAAGGAAATGCAGCGCCAGGGCTTCACCATTCCGCTGCTGATCGGCGGCGCCACGACCTCGCTCGCCCACACCGCGGTGAAGATCGAGCCGAACTACGAATCCCCGGTGGTGTACGTGAAGGACGCCTCGCGTGCGGTCGGCGTCTGCACGCAACTGCTGTCGAACGACCTGCGCGACGCCTTCGCCGCCGAGATCAAGGCGGACTATGCCGTCACGCGCGAACGCCACCTCAAGCACAAGTCCGACACCGTGCGGCTGCCGCTGGCCGAGGCGCGCGCCAACAAGTTCAAGGTCGACTGGACGAACTACACGCCGCCGGTGCCGAAACAGCCCGGCGTCCACGTGCTGAAGGCCTACGACCTCGCCAAGCTGGTCGACGTGATCGACTGGACGCCATTCTTCGCGTCGTGGGAACTACACGGCAAGTTCCCGAAGATCCTCGACGATGCGGTGGTCGGCGCCGAGGCGACGAAGCTCTACCACGACGCCCAGGCGATGCTGAAGAAGATGATTGCGGAAAACTGGGTGGAAGCGCGCGCCGTGTTCGGCCTCTTCCCCGCCAACACCATCAACGACGATGACATCGAGGTCTATGCCGACGAATCGCGCGAGAAGGTGCTGATGACCTGGCACAACCTGCGCCAGCAAATGAAAAAGCCGGAAGGCCGCGCCAACCTGTGCATCGCCGACTTCGTCGCGCCCAAGGCCAGCGGACTGAAGGACTATCTCGGCGCCTTCGTCGTCACCGCCGGCATCGGCGAAGACGAGCGCGCCAAGGCCTTCGAGGCCGCCCACGATGACTACTCGGCCATCCTGTTCAAGTCGCTGTGTGACCGCCTCGCCGAGGCCTTTGCCGAGCACCTGCACCTACGCGTACGCAAGGAATTCTGGGGCTATGCAAGCGGGGAGGCGCTCGCCAATGACGACCTGATCGCGGAAAAGTACCAGGGCATCCGCCCAGCGCCGGGCTACCCCGCCTGCCCCGAGCACAGCGAAAAGGCGCCGCTGTTCGAGGTGCTCGATGCCACGGCGCAAATCGGGGTGGTGTTGACCGAGAACTTCGCCATGTGGCCAGGCGCCGCGGTATCGGGTTTCTACCTGTCGCACCCGGACAGCCAGTATTTCGCCGTGGCGAAGATCGAGCGCGACCAGGTCGAGGACTACGCCCGCCGCAAGGGCTGGACGTTGCAGGAAGCGGAGCGCTGGCTGGCGCCGAACCTGGCCTACCGGCCTGATTGACTGATTGTTGCAGGCAGGGCTTACCAGCCCTGCTGCAGCATCTTCTCCAGCCAGAACAGCCCGATCACGGTCTTGGTTTCGCAGATCTTTCCGCTGCGCAGCCAGTCCATCGCCTTGCCGAACGGCACCCGCAGGATTTCCAGAAATTCGTCGTGGTCACGGCCATGGTTGCCTTCGGTGAGGCCGCGCGCCAGGTAGAACGCCAGCCGCTCGTCCGAATAGCCGATGCAGGGGTAGATGGTGGTGACTTCACGCCACTCGGCAGCGGTGTAGCCGGTTTCCTCTTCCAGTTCGCGCTTCGCGCAGGCCAAATCATCCTCGCCGGGGTCGATCTTGCCGGCCGGCAGTTCGATGAAGTCGCGGTGCAGCGGATAACGGTGCTGGCGCTCCAGCAGCAAGTCGCCGTTGTCGAACACCGGAATGACGACGACAGCGCCGGGGTGGACGATGTACTCGCGCGATGATTCGCGGCCGTTGGGCAGGCGTACGCGGTCGCATTTGACGTGCA
>DATCTE010000074.1:0-2601 GCA_036568085.1 Thiobacillus sp. | reverse complement strand
TTCATTGGCTCGAACGCAAGCTCAATGCCGGCGAATACAGCCACGGCGTCATTGCCTGGACACTGGCGGTCGGGCCGGTTCTGGCGGGGGTATGGCTGATTTTTTTTCTGCTCGCCGGCATCAGCCCGTTTCTCGGCTGGGTGTGGAATGTGGCGGTGTTGTATTTGACCCTTGGGTTCAAGTATTTCAGCGATGATGCCGAACGCATCGCGCGTCTGCTGCGGGCGGGCGAACTCGATGCGGCACGCGCGCAGCTTGGCGGCTGGCGCGGTGGCGATACCAGCCAGTTCAGCGCCGACGACATCGCGCGCGTCACCATCGAACAGGTGATGGCGGCAAGCCAGCGCCAGATGTTCGGCGTGCTGTTCTGGTTCGTGCTGCTGCTGCCGCTGGGGCCGGTCGGCGCAGTGCTGTTCCGCACCGCCTCGATCCTGGCGCGGCGCTGGATCGACTCGCGCGGGCGCTTCGGCCTGTGCGCGCAGCGTATCTTTCATTTCATCAACTGGCTGCCTGCGCGGCTCACCGCACTCACTTACGCCATTGCCGGCAATTTCGAGGACGCCACCTACAGCTGGCGGACCCAGGCTGACAGCTGGCCGGAAGCGGAGGAGGGCGTGGTGCTGGCCGCAGGTGCCGGCGCCATGGGCGTGAAGCTGGGTCAGAGCGTCAAAGTAGGCGGGGAAACCGTTTGGCGACCCGAACTCGGTACCGGCCAGGCGCCCGACGCCGACTGCATCGACAGCGCGGTCAGCATGATCTGGCGCGGTCTGGTGATCTGGCTGGTGGCCGGACTGCTGATCGTCAT
This sequence comes from Thiobacillus sp., assembly GCA_036568085.1. GTDB lineage: Bacteria > Pseudomonadota > Gammaproteobacteria > Burkholderiales > Thiobacillaceae > Thiobacillus. Next base: position 1,796 of record DATCTE010000074.1, on the reverse strand, counting down.
CGCCGGTTGGGTTTCTTAAGGCCCCATGCTCAACGCACTGTGGGTCGGATTTTTCCTGGTCGCCTTTCTGATTGCGCTGTTCAAACTGGTTTTCCTCGGCGACGCCGGCGTGTTTGCCGCGCTGGTCAAGGCGCTGTTCGACAGCAGCAAGACTGCGTTTGAAATTGCGCTCGGTCTCACCGGCGTGATGGCGCTGTGGCTGGGGGTGATGAAGGTCGGCGAGCGCGCCGGCATGCTCGACGTGCTGACGCGAGGCCTGGCGCCGCTGTTCCGTCGCCTGTTTCCCGACGTGCCGCCCAACCATCCCGCGCTCGGCGCGATGACCATGAACATGGGCGCCAACATGCTGGGACTCGACAACGCCGCGACCCCGCTCGGCATCAAGGCGATGCAGGAACTGCAAAAGCTCAACCCTTCCCCCGACACCGCCAGCGATGCGCAAATCCTGTTTCTGGTGATCAATACCGCGTCGGTGACCCTGCTGCCGGTCACCATCTTCACCTTCCGCGCGCAGCTCGGCGCGGCCGATCCCACCGACGTCTTCGTACCGCTGCTCATCACCACCTACATCGGCACCCTCACCGGCATCTTGGTCACCGGCCTGTTCCAGCGCCTGCACCTGTGGAACCGCGTCACGATGGCCTACCTGGGCGGCGCCACCGCGCTGATCGGCGGGCTGGTGGCGTATTTCTCCAGCCTTGACGCCGCCGAGATGACGCGGCAGTCGGCCATCCTCAGCAACGTCGTGCTGTCCGGCCTCATCGTCGTGTTCCTGCTGATGGCGGTGTGGCGCCGCGTCAATGCCTACGAGGCTTTCATCGAGGGCGCCAAAGAGGGCTTTCACACGGCGGTCACGATCATTCCGTATCTTGTCGCGATGCTGGTGGCGATCGGCGTGTTCCGTGCCAGCGGCGCGCTCGACCTGCTGATGAACGGCGTGCGCAGTGCTGTGCTGGCGCTGGGCTTCGACGCACGCTGGGTCGACGCGCTGCCCACCGCACTGATGAAACCGTTTTCAGGCAGCGGCGCGCGTGCCATGATGATCGACACCATGCAGACCCACGGCGCCGACTCGTTCGCAGGCCGTCTTGCCTCCATCGTGCAGGGCAGCACCGAGACCACCTTCTATGTGCTGGCGGTGTACTTCGGCGCGGTCGGCATCCGTCGCGTGCGCCACGCCGTCGCCTGCGGGCTGATCGCCGACGTCGCCGGCATCCTTGCCGCCATCGGCATGGCCTATCTGTTTTTCGGTGCAGTCGCATGAAGACGTATGACACTCTCGCCGCGGTCGATCTCGGCTCCAATTCCTTCCGCCTGGAAGTCGCGCGGGTGGCGGGCGACCAGCTGTATCCGCTGGATTCGCTGAAGGAAACCGTTCGCCTGGCCGGGGGACTCGGTGACGACAAGATCCTAGACGACGCCACGCAGGAAGGTGCACTGGCCTGCCTGCAGCGTTTTGGCGAACGCCTGCGCGGCCTGTCGCCGGATGCGATCCGCTGTGTCGGCACGTCGGCCCTGCGCATCGCCAGGAACGCCGACGCATTCCTCTCCAAGGCCGAAGCCGCGCTCGGCCACCCGATCGAGATCGTTGCAGGGCGCGAAGAGGCACGGCTGATCTATCTGGGCGTCGCCCATTCGCTGCCAGCCTCGCCCGACCGCCGGCTGGTGGTCGACATCGGCGGCGGGTCCACCGAATTCATCATCGGCCATGGCCTGAAGCCGCACGAACGCGAAAGCCTGCACATGGGCTGCGTGAATTTCACGCAGCGCTTCTTTTCCAAGGGGGGGCTCGACAA
>DATCTE010000073.1:0-5607 GCA_036568085.1 Thiobacillus sp. | reverse complement strand
CCTCGATCAGGCTGATGCGCGCACCGGCCGCAGCGCGGGCGAACTGGTGCTCGATTTCGCCGCGCTGCATCATGTGGAAATCGAGGTTGTAGCAGGGGCGCTGCGCCGCCATCCCCAGCCACAGCGGGTCGATGTAGTCCGGGCCTTTCTTGAACGACTGGACCGCATGGCCGCGCGCATGCAGCGCAGCACACAGACCGAGCGTAAGCGTGGTCTTGCCGGACGATTTGTGCGCGGCTGAAATGAAGACGCGGGGCATAGGAGCCCCGCGCTTGGAAGATTCGGTCGAAGTGACTTGCTGGTTCATGCCGGACACTCCCCCGCCAGGCATCCGCCCGGCAGGTTCATGCATCAATGTTCCAGTTTGGCGACGGTGGCGTCGTCCAGACTTGCCGGCAGCAAACGCAGCACCTTGACCGCAAAGGTGGTGACCAGCAACGCGATCGCCACGCCGCCCAGGCCCAGGAAGAGCTCGGGCATGCTGGGCGTGTAGCCATGCACCACGCCGTCATAGAAACTGCTCTTAACGCTCATCCCCGGGAACATGTCCAGCGGATAGGCCTGCGCCCCGATGATGGTGACATACATCTGAGCAATGCCGCCGAGCACGATGAGCGCGGAGGCAATCATGATCCATGCGCGCTGCTTGCCCAGGCCACTCAGCAGGATCACCAGCGGAACCACGCAGCCGATGACGATCTGGCCCACCCAGAACAGCGTGGTGAGTATGCCGCCATCGCGCAGGATGAAGGCCTCAACGCTGTGCATCTTGGTGAAATACAGGTTGGTCATGTGGTAGACCACGACGAAGTACAGCGCCGCTGCAACGAACACGGCCAGCAGGTAGCGCAAGCGGTTCATCACGGCGTCGCCGAGCGTGCGCCCGGTCCAGGCATAGGCTGCAACCAGCACCATCAGGTAGATGGCCAGACCATAGGCGAACGACATGATGATGAACATCGGCGCCAGCATCGAAGTGCCATACAGTTCACGGGCAATGAGAAAGCCGAACAGCGAACCGGTACCGGTGGTCAGCGTCAGGCGCCAGATGAATGCCGCCGTGCCCGCGGCCTTGGAGTAGGCCTTGACGTTGCGATCCAGCATGGTCCACAGGTAGACCCCCACCAGCGCGAAGAACCCGGAATACAGGAATACGTTCCAGGTGAACATCGACTTGAAGTTGAAGTGGGTCATCGCCACGATCAGGCGATCGGAGCGCCCGAGGTCGAGCACCAGCACCAGCAGGCCGCCCAGCATCAACGCCAGGGACAGAATGGCTGACAGCGGCGCCAGCGGCTTGTACATCGGTTTGTTGAACACCGATGCAATCGAGGCAACGTTCAGCGCACCCGAGGCGGCCACGATCAGGAACACCGCAAACACGTGCGGCAGCCCCCAGACGATCTGGTTGTCCATGCCGGTCACGACGTGGCCGTGGTGATGCATGTACAGATAGGACAGAAAGCCGAACAGCACGAAGAGGCCGATGCCCCCGAACAGCATCCAGTACTTCAGGCTGCTGCCTTCTACTTCGCGGAAAGTAATGCTTGCCATGTTGTTTTAGATTCCGTGATAGCGAACGCCGAGGTTGAGATTGAGGTCGGCCCGTACCTGCTTGGTCGGCAGTTCGCGCAGGCGCTTGGAAATCTCGCTTTCGGGGTCGTTCATGTCGCCGAACACCAGGGCGTTGTGACCCGAGGCCGTACACGCTTCGACACATGCCGTCGTGCCGTCGCCGCGATCGACCTTCTGCACGCAGAAGGTGCAGGCTTCAACGCAGCCGATGCCACGCGGCACATCCGGCTTCTGGGTATCGTTCAGCGGCTCGTGCACCAGCGAGCGCGCCTTGTAGGGGCACGCCATCATGCAGTAGCGGCAGCCGATGCAAGTATGGCGGTTGACCAGCACGATGCCGTCGGCACGCTTGAACGAGGCCCCGGTCGGGCACACGTCCACGCATGGCGGCTCGGCACAGTGCTGGCACATCATCGGCAGATTGGTTTCCATCTGCGTCAGCGGGTCCTGCAATTCCAGCTTGCGGATCCATTGCGGCGCCTGCTTCTTGTGCTGGCTTTCCGCTACCGGCGTCCAGCCGTTTTCGGTGCTGCATGCAGACACGCATTCGTCGCAGCCGCTGGCGCACTTGGTCGCATCAACCAGCATGCCCCAGCGCACGGCACTGCTGGCCGCCTGATCTTCCGGACGGCCATGTGCCACTTCAATCAGCATCACGCCAGGAACCAGGGTCACCCCTGCCGCCACGGTTGCTGCACTGATAAAACGGCGCCGCTCGGGCGAGTTGGGCGTATTGTCGGACATCGATTTCATATCGCTCATTGGGCAACCCCGGCCATCTCTTCCGCGCTGACCTTGCTGTTCGCCTGGGCGGCCAGCTTGTGGGCGTAGTGGGCCGTTTCAGCATTCAGCGGATGCATCGCCATCGAGCCCTGGGGTTTGGTGGAATGGCAGTCGAAACAGTCGATCTTCACCGCTGCATAGCTGTGACAGCTTACGCAGAAGTCATCCTTGGAGGCTGCAACGCTGCCGGTCTTTTCGCTGGCATGGCAGTTGATGCATTCCTTGAGGCTGTACTTCTTGGTGCGGATGCCTTCAAGCACGGTCTCGTCGCGATGATGCAACAACACCTTCATGTGATTGCGCCGCATGAAGTCGTTGGGTTCGACACAATGCTCGCCCTTGGCGGCCTTCGTGATCACGGGCTTGGGCGCACCCCCGGCCTTGGGCTGGTCTTCCGACCCGGCCCAAGCCAAGGCTGCAGTCGTCAACACGACCGCACCCAGCGCCAGGAGGCGTTTGATCTTGCTTGCCACGCTTAGTCACCCATACCCATGACGATGTAGCCGGTCGGGCAAACGTCGGCACAGATGTGGCAGCCGATGCACTTGCCGTAGTCGGTGTCGACGTAACGGCCCACGGTGGGGTTGTCCTTCTTCTTCACCTTGAATACGGCGGTCTGCGGGCAATACACCACGCAGTTGTCGCATTCGAAGCACTGGCCGCAGGACATGCAGCGCTTAGCCTCGTCGATAACGGCCTTGTCGGACAGCGCATGCAGACGCTCCTCGAAGTTGCCCAGCGCGCCTTCCTTGTCGAGCACGGTCACGTCACGGATGTGGCGCGGCACGTTTGGGAAGTGGCCGAGGAACAGTTCGTTGTGCGGAATGATGTGACGCTGCGAACGGTCTTCGAAGTTGTGCAGGATGTCCTTGCGCTCCGAGGTGCCCCAGATCTGGCCTTTGACTTCGCTGTACTCATGGCCGGATTCGAGCCACTTGCGGATTTCGTCGAAGTGGTGAACGTCCACTTTCGGGCGCTTGTCGAGTTCCTTGCCTGCGAGGAAGGCATCAATACCGTCGACCGCGATCGAGGCATGGCCAATCGCAGTGGTCAGCAGGTGCGGACGCAGCACGTCGCCGCCGACGAAGATGTGCTCTTTGCCGGGGAAGCGATAGTTCTTGTCAGCCTTCATCAGACCGTTGTTGTTGTTGAACTGCTCGAGACCGGTGAAGTCGACGCCCTGGCCGATCGCGGAGACGATCAGGTCAGCCGGCAGGTCACGCTCGGTGCCCTCGACAATCTTGGTTTCCTTGCCTTCCATCACGAAGTCGGCCACGCGCAGGGCGGTAGCACGGCCATTCGCGTCGACGACCACGGCAACCGGGGTCACGCCACCGATGATTTCGATGCCTTCCTGCTGGGCGTGCTCGACTTCATGCTTGTTGGCGGCCATCTTGTCGATCGTGGCGCGCGACACCAGCACCACCTCGGCGCCTTCACGGGCAGAGATCGAAGCAACGTCGGAGGCCATGTGGCCGGCGATGACGCTTTCCGGACGGTCATCGTGCGAGCCGGACTTGGTGACATTACCGAGACGGCGTGCAACGGTCGCAACGTCGATCGAGGTGTCGCCACCACCGATGACCACCACGCGGTTGCCGACGTGCTGCAGACGGCCTTCGTTAAAGGCACGCAGGAACGCCACAGCGGTCACGCAGTTGGGGGCTTCAGCGCCGGGAACCGGCAGCGGACGGCCTGCCTGGGCACCCATCGCCATGAAGATGGCGTCGTATTCTTTTTCGATCTGCTCGAAGCTGACGTCGGAGCCGATGCGGGTCTTCAGACGGGTTGCCACGCCGAGGTCGATGATGCGCTTGATTTCGGCGTCGAGCATTTCACGCGGGGTACGGAAGCCGGGAATGCCGTAGCGCATCATGCCGCCGAGCTCTTCGTGCTCGTCGAAAATGGTCACGCCGTGGCCGCGCAGACGCAGCTGGTAGGCAGCGGCCAGGCCGGCAGGACCGGCGCCGATCACAGCCACTTTCTTGCCGGTTTCGGCTGCCGTGGACGTGTAGGCCATGTTGTTTTCGATGCCCCAGTCGCCCACGAAGTGCTCAACCGAGTTGATGCCGACATGGTCTTCGACCATGTTGCGGTTACAGCCGGACTCGCACGGCGCGGGACAGACGCGGCCCATCACGCCGGGGAAGGGGTTGGCTTCGGTAATGCGGCGGAAGGCATATTCCTGCCAGGTCACGCCTGCGGGCGGCTTCTCGATGCCGCGCACGATATTCAGGTAGCCGCGAATGTCTTCGCCGGCCGGGCAGGAACCCTGGCAAGGCGGCGTGGAGAGCATGTACTCCGGGCACTTGTGCGTCCAGCTCGACTGGAAGATGCGGTCCTGCGAAGAGCGATAGCTCTGGTCGGACTCGCCATCCTTATAACGACGCCATGTAACGCCTTCGGTTTTTGCTTTGTTCGTCGTGACAGCCATGTTGGTTCTCCTAACGCCTACGTAACTAAAGATAGATAAATCGCAATCAGCCAGACCGGGTTCAGTCGAGCTTGATCGCCTTGCTAACCAATTGATGCACCCCGCCCACCATGCTCATGTCGAAGCCATACTTGGGCAAAACCTTGGTGAACTGCGCCTTGCAGATGGCGCAGATGGTGGCCATGAAATTGACCTGATGTTCCTTGACCACATTGTTCAGTGCCGTAACACGCGGCAGTGCGCCCTTGACCCGGACTTCCATCAGGTCGTCGGTCAGCAGGCCGCCGCCGCCGCCGCAGCAGAACGTGGACTCGTAGATGGTGTCGTCCGCCATGTTGTGGAAATTGTTCACCACCGACTTGATCAGTTCGCGCGGAATGGTGAACTGGCCGCCCGGCTCGGTGCCCATGCGCGACGCACGCGCCACGTTGCACGAGTCGTGGTAGGTCACCACCAGATCGTCGTTCTGCGACGGGTCGACCTTGATCTTGCCCGACTTGATCAGATCGTTGGTCAGCTCGCAGATGTGCTGGGGCTGCGGGTAAGTCGGGTCGAGCTGCTTTTGCAGTTCGATCGAGAAGGGATCGTTGCCGCCGTAGCCGATGCCGGTCAGCGTGTTCCAGAAGCTGTAGGCGACGCGCCAGGCATGGCCGCATTCGCCGACCACGATGCGCTTGACGCCGAGCTCCAGCGCAGCGTCGCGAATGCGCATGGCGACCTTGCGCATGGTTTCGTAGTTGCCGTTGAAGAGACCGAAGTTGCCGGCCTCCGATGCGTGCGAGGACAGCGTCCAGCTGATGCCGGCGGCGTGGAAC
>DATCTE010000072.1:0-6017 GCA_036568085.1 Thiobacillus sp. | reverse complement strand
ATCGCCGTCCGCGGGATAGGTTTCGCCGTGGAAGTAGGGATTTTTCTTCAGCACCATGCGGCGGTTGGGATCGTTCTCTGCCAGATAGTAAGGGCCCGTTCCGACCGGCTGCCAGTCGAGGGTGAGATTTTTGTCCGCCATGCCGGGCTGCGCGTAGAAGACCTCGGCCTCCCATGGAACCGGCGCAAAAAAAGGCATCGCCAGCCAGTAGACGAACTGCGGGTATTTGCCCTTGATGTGGATGCGATAGGTGTAGCGGTCCACCACTTCCGCGCCCGCGAGCGGGAAATCGTTCAGGTTCAGCGCAGCATCGGGATGCGCCTTGACCGCCTTTTCCAGCGTATCGCCGAGCGCTTTCAGCCCGATGATGTGCTCCGACATCAGGCCAAATATCGGCGAGCTCAACCGCGGATTGGCCAGCCGCTTGATCTGATAGACATAGTCCGCCGCGACGAGTTCGCGCGTGCCCGTATGCGTGAAATCGCTGATCTGCGTCTTGCCCGCCACGGCAGCGGCATCCAGCGCATGATAAAAATAGCGGCCCGCTGCATCACGCGCAAACGCCGGATGCGGCTGATAGCGAATCCCGGGACGGATGTGGATTTCGTACACGCTCTCGGCGATGGCTGAAGACGGCGCATCGTTTGGAAGCGGCTTGCCTGCAGAGTCGACATACCGCGGCTTGGGCACGGCCTCGGCCGTCAGCGGGATCAGCGTGTAGGGACGCTTGAGAAAGTGGTATTGCAGCGGCGGCTCGTAAATCTGCCCGGTGAACTCGACTTCATTCGAGCTGTAGGAGCGCGCCGGATCGAGATGCTTGGGACGTTCGGAGAACGCGCTATACAAAATATTGGCGCGCGCTTCGCTGGCGGGGTAGGGGTTGTTCCAGCTGTCGGAGCAGCCCGCCAACAGGCTCAGGCCCATCCCCAGCAGCCCCATCCTCAATAAAATCGCCCCGATGCGCACCATGGTGCCAGTGTACCCAAGCGCGCCGGCAACGTCAGCCGTTATAATCCGGGGCTACTCAACTCTTCGAGACCATCATGGGATTTCTTGCAGGAAAACGCGTGCTGATTACCGGCGTGATATCCAACCGTTCCATCGCCTATGGCATTGCTGCGGCATGCAAGCGGGAAGGCGCCGAACTGGCCTTCACCTACCAGGGTGAGCGCATCAAGGACCGCGTCACCGAATTTGCCGGCGAATTCGGCTCCAGTCTCGTGTTTCCGTGCGACGTCGGCAGCGACGAGCAGATCGACGCGCTGTTCGCCGAGCTCGGCAAGCACTGGGACGGCTTCGACGGCCTGGTGCATTCGATCGCATTCGCGCCGAAGGAGGCGCTTTCCGGCGACTACCTCGCCGCTGTCACCCGCGAAAACTTCCGCATCGCCCACGACATCAGCTCCTACAGCTTTGCCGCCCTGGCCAAGGCCGCGCTGCCGATGATGCAAGGTCGCAAGGCAGCACTGCTGACCCTGTCCTATCTCGGCGCGATCCGCTCCGCGCCCAACTACAACGTGATGGGCCTCGCCAAGGCCAGCCTCGAATCGAACGTGTACTACATGGCGCAGAGCCTCGGTCCCAAAGGCATCCGCGTCAACGCGGTGTCGGCCGGCCCGATCAAGACGCTGGCCGCCAGCGGCATTGCCAATTTCGGCGAAAAGCTCGACCTCGTCGCCAAGAATGCGCCGCTGCGCCGCAATGTCACCATCGATGAAGTCGGCAATGCCGCCGCCTTCCTGCTCTCCGACCTGGCATCCGGCATCACCGGCGAAATCACCTATGTCGACGCAGGCTTCAACACCACCGCCGGCGGGTCTGACTGACCCGCGCTCAGTACAGCACAAAAAAACGCGCCGTAAGGCGCGTTTTTCATGGGGCAACCAAGCGGCCTTGGTTTATCTGCCGTCGACCGCATTCGGCTTGATGGTCACTTTCTCGCCCGCCATGATCAATGCAAGCATCGCCTTCATATCCGCACGCTGCTGTGCCTGGGTCACGCCGGATGCAATCGACCCCAGCAGCATGGCGTCCGGCGCGGACGTCTCGACCACACGGCTCACCCGCACGATTCGATACGAGCCGTCGGGACGCGCAAAACCGGTATAGGCCGGCAGCTTGTCGGTATTCACGCGGAAGACCGCCTTGACGCCTGCCGCATCCAGTTCGGCAAACGGCTGACGCCCCACCACCTTGAACGCCGACCAGTTCAGGCCCGCTTCATTGCCCTTTGCCAGCGCCTGGATGGTCGCTTCGCCCTTTTGTGCCAACAGTTTTGCGGTCTGTTCAGCGTGCAACCTGGCCTCGATCGCCGCCGACACTTCGGCCAGCGGACGCAGCCGCGCCGGGCGATGATCGATCACCCGCGCCGCCACCAGCACGCCGGGCTGCACCTCGATGGCGTCGGTATTCTGCTTCGACTTGATCGCGTCCGGACTGAACAGCGCGGCCGACAGCGTGGCGTTGTTGAACGGTGCCGGTGCCGTCTTGGCGCTCATCCAGTCGCTTTGCCTGACGGTGAGCTTGGCCGCAGCAGCGGCAGGCTGCAGGGAGTTCGCGTTTTCGTAGACCAGGTTGCCGAAGTTGTCGGCCAGATCCGCAAAGGCCTTCTGCGCCTGCTGTTTGCGTAGTTCATCGACGACTTCAGCGCGCACCGCGTTCAGCGGTGCAATCTTGGCTGGCTGGATGCCGTCCAGCCGGATGATGTGATAGCCGAAATCGCTTTCCACCGGCCCGCGGATTTCGTGGGGTTTCATGCTGAACACGGCATCCTCGAACGGCTTGACCATCATGCCGCGCGCAAAACTCCCCAGGCTGCCACCCTGTGCAGCAGAACCCGGATCCTGCGACTGGGTTCGCGCCAGTTCGGCGAAACGCTCCGGCGATTTCTGCAGGATCTGAACCAACTCGGTCGCCTTGGCCTTGGCCTTGGCACGGGTCGCCGCATCGGCGTTTTTATCCACGGCGATCAGGATGTGGCTCGCGCTGCGCTGCTCGGGCCGCCCGAACTTGGCCGCATTGGCCGCGTAGTAGTCCGCCACCTGCTGATCGCTCACCGCGATGCCGGCAGCCACGCTCGCCCTGTCGAGTACCAGATATTCGGCGCGGATTTGTTCGGGCTCGGTAAATTCGGCCTTGTGGGCCGCGTAATCACGCTCCACGTCGGCTTGTGTCACCTTCACCTGCGACGCAACCGAGGAGGGCGGCAGATCAGCCCAGGCGATTTCACGCTGCTGCGAGACCAGGCGCGCGAGTTGCGTCAGCGACGTATTCGATGGAAACGCAGCGAGCGTCACCGGACTGGTCACGACATCCAGCATGAAGCCCTGACGCAGCTCGTTTTCAAACGCCGCCGGCGTGCGGCCATTTTGACGCAACACGGCTTCATAACGCTGCTGGGAAAATTTGCCGTCCTGCTGGAAGGCGGGAATCTGCGCAAGCACGGATGCAAGGTACGCGTCGGGCGCCAGGAATTTGTTTTTCTGTGCATCCTGCAGCAGTGCCTTGCGCTCGATCAGACTATCGAGCACCTGTTTGCGGAAATCTGCAGTTTCGGCGACAGCAGGATCGAACGCGGGGCCCATCGCCTCGCGCATGCGATCAGTCTGCGTCTGGATTTCCCGCGCCAGTTCTTCGCGCGAGATCCCCACGTCGCCAACCTGGGCGACCATGGCGCCGCTTTTGTCGCCCTTCATGTAGGAATCAATGCCAAACAGGGCGAACGTCAATGCGATCAAGCCCAGTATCACTTTGGCCAGCCAGCCCTGCGCATGCTTGCGGATTGCTTCGAGCACAGTCTCTACTCCGGAAAAAACGTCAGCGCGAATTTTCGCGCACTTTGCGTCTCGCGTCTCGCCCCGCTGCGATTAAATGTGGCGGCGATGAGAATGAACGCGAGAAATTGAAATGAAAAAAGGCGAACTCGCGTTCGCCTTTTCTGATGTTGGCGGAGTGGACGGGACTCGAACCCGCGACCCCCGGCGTGACAGGCCGGTATTCTAACCAACTGAACTACCACTCCCATGTACTGCAACTACACAAACTTGTGTACAGCCTAAACTCGACCGCTTATTTTGACCCTGCTGGTGGGTGCTGAGGGGTTCGAACCCCCGACATTCGCCTTGTAAGGGCGACGCTCTACCAGCTGAGCTAAGCACCCGACAAAGACCAAAATTCTACAACATTTTTTTGGGTCCTGCCAAGTACAAAGCCGACTTTATTATTAATTGATGGCGTCTTTCAGGCCTTTGCCGGCACGGAACTTCGGCACCTTGGCGGCCTTGATCTTGATGGTTGCGCCGGTGCGTGGATTGCGGCCGGTACGTGCGGCGCGCTTGCCGACATAGAAGCTGCCAAAACCCACCAGCGTCACCATGTCGCCCTTCTTCAGCGCTTTCTTGACTGCATCGACCGTTGCATCCAGCGCGCGGCCGGCAGCAGCTTTGGAAATGTCAGCCGAGTCGGCGATGGCATCAATCAATTCGGATTTGTTCACGTGTTGTCCCCTTCACTCAAGTGGCACAGGAAAACCCTGTGGGCGCTTTTATAGCAACCCGCAAAACCTTGTGTCAAGCGGTTTCCCGGGCAGCTGACAAAAAAATCCCGCGACTGGCGCGGGATTCGGACGGGTGGTTAAAAAATACCTAGTGTTTGAGCGCCGCGGCGGCGGTTCCGTCTTCTTCTGGCACAGCGATTGCCGGTGTCTCCGCCTCAGGTTCATCGCCCAAAGGTTCGGGCGCATGTTCCAGCGCCAATTCAAGAACTTGGTCGATCCACTTGACGGGATGGATGTCGAGCTTGTTCTTGATGTTGTCCGGAATCTCGGTCAGATCCTTGACGTTCTCCTGCGGGATGAGCACCGTCTTGATGCCGCCACGATGCGCCGCCAGCAATTTTTCCTTCAGGCCGCCGATCGGCAATACTTCGCCACGCAACGTGATCTCTCCGGTCATTGCGACGTCGGCGCGCACCGGAATCCCGGTGAGGATCGACACCATCGAAGTGCAGATTGCAATGCCTGCAGACGGGCCGTCCTTCGGCGTCGCACCTTCCGGCAGGTGGATATGGATGTCGCGCTTCTGATAGAAGTCCTCCTGGATTCCCAACTTGCGGGAGCGCGAACGCACCACCGACAGCGCAGCCTGAATCGATTCCTGCATCACTTCGCCGAGCTTGCCGGTGGTGGTCATCTTGCCACGTCCGGGCAGCGAAACCGCCTCGATGGTGAGCAATTCGCCGCCAACCTCGGTCCAGGCCAAACCGGTAACTTGCCCCACCTGGTTGTTCTGCTCCGCGACGCCAAAGCTGAAACGCCGCACGCCGAGATACTTCTCCAGATTGCGCGAAGTAACCGTGAGCTTGCTGCTCTGTTTTTTCATCAACAAGGCCTTGACGGCCTTGCGACAGATTTTGGAAACCTCGCGTTCCAGGCTGCGCACACCGGCTTCACGCGTGTAGTAACGCACGATGTCACGGATGGCTGATTCTGCAATGGCGAGTTCACCTTCCTTGATGCCGTTGACCTTCAGCTGCTTGGGCACCAGGTAGCGCTCGGCGATGTTGATCTTCTCGTCCTCGGTGTAGCCCGACAGACGGATCACCTCCATCCGGTCGAGCAAGGGCGCCGGCAGGTTGAGCGAGTTGGCCGTGGCGACGAACATCACGTCGGACAGGTCGTACTCGACCTCGATGTAATGATCCTGGAAGGTGTGGTTCTGCTCGGGATCGAGCACTTCCAGCAGGGCCGAGGATGGATCGCCACGGAAGTCCTGCCCCATCTTGTCGACTTCGTCGAGCAGGAACAGCGGGTTCTTCACCCCGACCTTGGTCAGGCTTTGCAGAATCTTGCCAGGCATCGAACCGATGTAGGTGCGACGGTGGCCGCGAATCTCGGATTCGTCGCGCACGCCGCCCAGCGCCATGCGAACGAACTTGCGGTTGGTTGCACGCGCGATGGACTGGCCGAGCGAGGTCTTGCCGACGCCCGGAGGGCCGACCAGGCACAGGATCGGCGCCTT
>DATCTE010000071.1:0-2078 GCA_036568085.1 Thiobacillus sp. | reverse complement strand
TCGTGGAAGCTGCAGAAGGGGACTGGCACGAAGTGGCGTTTGACCGCTGTCTCATTGCTACCGGCGCGAGCGCAGCCATTCCGCCGTTGCCTGGTCTTGCAGAAACCCCCTATTGGACTTCCACCGAAGCGCTGGTTAGCGAGACCATTCCGAAACGGCTCGCAGTAATCGGTGCCTCAGTAGTAGCGCTGGAACTGGCGCAGGCGTTTGCACGGCTGGGCAGCGAAGTCACGATCCTGGCGCGGCGCACGTTGTTTGCGAGCGAGGACCCTGCCATTGGCGAGGCCGTTACAGCCGCGTTCCGTGCCGAAGGGATCAAGGTATTGGAACACACGCAAGCCAGCCAGGTCGCGCATGTTGACGGCGAATTCGTGCTGACCACCGGGTACGGTGAAATACGCGCCGACCAGCTGCTGGTCGCCACTGGCAGGGCACCGAACACGCGCAGCCTGGCATTGGAAGCGGCGGGAGTCGCTGCCAATGCGCAGGGGGCCATCGTCATCGACAAGGGCATGCGCACCAGTACGCCACACATTTATGCGGCTGGCGACTGCACCGACCAGCCTCAGTTCGTCTATGTGGCGGCAGCGGCCGGCACCCGTGCTGCGATCAACATGACTGGCGGCGATGCGGCCCTGGACCTGACCGCAATGCCGGCCGTGGTGTTCACCGACCCGCAGGTCGCCACCGTGGGCTACAGCGAGGCGGAAGCACATCACGACGGGATCGAGACCGACAGTCGCACCTTGACCTTGGACAACGTGCCGCGTGCGCTTGCCAACTTCGACACACGCGGCTTCATCAAGCTGGTCATCGAGGAAGGTAGCGGACGGCTCATCGGCGTGCAAGCGGTGGCCCCGGAAGCGGGTGAACTGATCCAGACGGCGGTGCTCGCCATTCGCAACCGTATGACCGTGCAGGAACTGGCCGACCAATTGTTCCCCTACCTGACCATGGTCGAAGGGCTGAAGCTCGCGGCGCAGACCTTCAGCAAGGACGTGAAGCAGCTTTCGTGCTGCGCCGGATGAGGAAAAGGAGGTGTTCAATGAGCGCCTACACAGTGTCCCGGCTGGCCCTTGATGCCGGGGTGAGCGTGCATATCGTGCGCGACTACCTGCTGCGCGGATTGCTACGGCCGGTCGCGTGCACCACGGGCGGCTACGGCTTGTTCGATGACACCGCGTTGCAACGGCTGCGCTTTGTACGGGCTGCCTTCGAAGCGGGTATCGGCCTGGACGCACTGGCGCGGCTGTGCCGGGCGCTGGATGCTGCGGACGGTGACGGTGCGTCTGCGCAGCTTGCCGTGTTGCGGCAACTCGTCGAGCGTCGGCGCGAGGCCCTGGCCAGCCTCGAAATGCAACTGGCCGCCATGCCAACCGAACCGGCACAGCACGCGGAGAGTCTGCCATGAACAGCCCAGAGCACTTGCCGTCTGAGACGCACAAACCGATCACCGGCTACTTGTGGGGCGCGCTGGCCGTGCTCACCTGTCCCTGCCATTTGCCGATTCTCGCCATTGTGCTAGCCGGCACGACGGCCGGCGCGTTCATCGGGGAGCACTGGGGTATTGCAGCCCTCACGCTGACCGGCTTGTTTGTCCTGTCTGTGACGCGGCTGCTGCGGGCCTTCAAGGGAAGATCATGACCGCTTCCCAGCCAGCCGAGAGTGGGCAGCTTTGAGCTTCGCTACCAATCTGGAGGAGTACCACCATGAACGCAAACGCCCCGAACACTGCCAGTTGCACCACCTGCTGCGTATGCTGCAAAGAAATTCCGCTCGATGCCGCCTTCACCCCGGAAGGCGCGGAATTGTATAGGCGTAGGTGTCAGTCAGATCCATCCGGCTCGGCATTGGTGTTTGCTTTTTTACCCAACAAGCTGCTGGAAACGAAAAGTAAGGCACCGAGGACAATTGCAATATCAGCCAGGTTGAAGGCCGGCCAATGCCAGTCTCGCCAATAGAAATCAAAGGAATCCACAACATAGCCGCGAAAGACCCGGTCAATCAGGTTGCCCATGGCGCCACCGAGGATAAGACTGTAAGCGATGGCTTCTCCTTTATGACGATTTTCAAGGATC